>NZ_JANHZQ010000080.1:0-7724 GCF_041414725.1 Alteromonas sp. DY56-G5
CTTTAGCTTCCAACCAACTGAGCCTTTTCATTGCCTTGGCAGAAAAGCTGATTTCCAACCTTAGAATGCAAATAGCCAAATAAAGGCGCGGTTTTTATTGTCGCGGCTACCAATCGGCTGGATAAACTTGATGAAGCATTATTACGTTCAGGAAGGCTTGATCTTCATGTCCATGTTCCTTTCCTGGATAAAAATGCCCGGCGCTGGTTTATCGAAAAGTTCTTGCAGTACGACGTTTACGAAGAGGCTATAGATGTTGATTTAATCGTATCACTAACGGCTGGTATGAGCGGTGCAGATTTAGAGAAGGTTCATCGGGAGACAGTGCTTCAGGCTCTAAGTAAGAATACTGGCAAAATTGGTCAAAGTACGTTACTGGAAGAAATTAATATTCTTAAATATGGCGCTAAACGGACACTTGATAAGTGCGCAAAAATGCTGGCAGAAACCGCCTTTCATGAGGCTGGTCATGCGGTTATCTCAAAAGTTCTGATGCCAGAGAGAATAATTGAACAAATAAGTATTGTGCCCAGAGAACAAGCTTTAGGAATGGTGGCCTACAACAGGGAACAAGAAATTGATTACACGAAAGCTTTTTGGTTCTCGCAGACATGTGTAGCGTTAGCTGGTCGAGCGGCCCAGGTAAAACAGTTCGGAGATGAAGGATTAGATACCGGTGCCAGCAGTGATTTGAGGCAGGCCATGTGGTCTGCCTGGAATCCTGTTGCCAAATACGGAATGCATCCCGATAGTTACAACTTAGACACCACAGTGTTACATGAATGGAGCGGAGACGTTTACTTTCAATCTCAGACTGAAAAATTAATCAAAGAGTGGCTGGATGAAGCAACCCTGAAAACTGATCAATTAGTTGACCAATACTGGGAGCAAATAAGCAAGGTTGCACAAGCTTTACTGGAAGAAGAAGTGTTATCAGAAGCGCAATTTAAGTCGTTAATAGAGTAGAACAGTAAAAGTGGAACAAGTTCTATTTTTTGAGGCTTTGATAAACCGATATCCAATCATCAACGCTCACTTTGCTGACCAACTCGCCAATTAAGTTGTAGGGAATGTGTTTGGGGTTTTTAAAACGGATACAACTTTTACCCATATCCAGCTTAGTAGGTACCGCTTCGGCGTAACGGACCCGAAACCAGCTTTCGAGCTCAGGCATTGCATAAATGCCCATATGATAAAAGCCATAATGGCTTTTCTGTGCCGCCAGGTTCATAAAGGGTAATGGCAATTCTGGGTTGCAATGATAACCGGCAGGGAACAGTTGATGGGGCACCACATAGCCAATCATGTTTTAGTTGATGCATTCGCTAAATCTGGCTGGCAGGTTATCCAGTATTGTCTGGCGTAACTGTGATATTACCCGCTGCTTTTCCACGGGTAGGGCGGTAATGTACTGGTCTACCGATGTGTAACTCTGTGCGTCGGACATAGTCGCTCCTGGCTAACTTAGGTTAGATTGCTTAACCACTATGCCTTAAAGGTTGTCCTGATTACCAGCAAGGTGTTGCAGGAATTGGAATGCCTGTCGAGGGCTCATGGTTTCCGACAGGAACTCAGTCTGGCCCATCTCTTTGAGCAATTTAGTAAACTCGGCACTGCCGCCGGCGTAGCCCATTTTCCACTGTTTGAAAATAGGGGCGGTGATTTCCTCATAGCTGATAATAGTGATTTCGTCATGGCGGGGGTCATCAGCAATATCCAGGTAAAGCTCGTTAACGGCGCTGCGTTCGCCTTCCAGCGCCTGCAAAAAATATTGTTGTTCGTAAGAAAGCATACCGCAAATGCCCTCGGCCTGATTGTTACGGCGGGCGGTGTCGAGAATGGATTTCAGATCGCTAAGTGACATTTCCCGCGAGGCATGGCTGTAGTACACCAATCTCACTAACTTCATTTTTACTTTCCTTTTTTCTAAACTGCGTAATTGTTTGCGTAACTGCAGGCAACGACTATCTTTCAAATATAGCAGAGTTTTCAGAAACGGTAGTGTTGGGTAAATGTATGGAAAATCCAGTGTTTTTGGTTGGTCAGAGTCCAGACTTAGCGGCATTTTTGCCGGATAACACAATGCACTGCGAAAAATTAACCAGCCTGAGAAACGCTAAAAAGACACTGCGCAGTTGTAAGCCCTCACTGGTTATACTCTGTGTAGGCTCCGATGATGATATTTCCCTCTGTCAGTCGGTAGCCCAGTATATTCGTCAGGGGCTGGTTAACCAGGATACCCGTATCATTCTTATGCATAACCCCACTCAGCAACTGGACGAAGTAGTCTGGCTGGAAGAGTACCAAATCAATGCCTGTTTAACGGCGTCTGAAGCGAAAGCCAAGTTTAATGCCAGTGTGCTCAAACGGGAGCTGGCCACTTTTGAGTATATTGAAAACACCTACCGTCAGCACGATGCAGAAACAGAATTGCTGGTGTGTATCACACGCTTTTCACGAGGCGACGAAAAGCTCACGGCGCTGCTTTCAACCTTCTCAAATGCGCTGGCGAGATTATGCCATGCCCACTGCAGTTTCGAAATTTACCTGGAAAACACATCGCGTTTTCGGGTGCGTGGTTCCGATACTGCCAGCAACGATCTGGCAAAAACTATGCAGGCATTGTTATCAGAGGGCGGGCTGCCGGCCAGCCTTGCTCAGGCAATAGAAGAACAGCATCCACAAATTCACCTGCTCGATGAAAGTGGCGGACTGGAGCCGGTTACCCAACTTATAACCACTCATATTGGTAGTTATCTGGCATTCCCCATCGTGGTGTATAAACGCGTAGTGTGTTTATTGCTTTACCTGATCCCCGAACAGGAGATGGAGCGGGTTTCCATGAAGCAGATTACGATTATCAATAAGGCCGCTGAGCAGCTTACGGTGTTGTTAGAGCGCAAACAGGCTGAGTCGAGCCTCAAGAAACAATATACCCGTCTGCGGGATACGCTGCTGGAGCTTAAATCCACTAAACAGGCATTGGCACACAACGAAAAGCTCGCCAGTATCGGGCGTATGGCAGCGGGTATCGCTCACGAAATTAATAATCCACTGTCATTTGTGATCAGCAACTTCTCCTCAATGGATAGCTATCTGGATAACATTATTCAGTTGCAGTCCATGCAGAGTGAGCTGTTAACTGCCATAGACATTCAGCAGGATCAAAAAGCGGCTCATCTCAAACAAAGTCTCAGTGAATTTGAGGAGCAGGCGGGTATACCGTTTATTTTGGAAGATATCAGAGCAATCGTCGCTGATTCTTTTAATGGTCTGCAACGGGTTAAAAATATCATTAGCGACTTACGCTCTTTTTCTCATAATCAGACCGGAGAAAAAGAGGTTTGTGATTTCTCTGTGCTGCTGGATGACACTCTGAAGATGATGCGATATGACCTGGATAACAAGGTTAGCATCCAGCGGAATGTTGAGTTCAATGGCGTGTTGCATACGCACTCAGGTCTCATTGAGCAAGTACTGGTGAATCTGATTAAAAACGCTGTGCAGGCAATGGAAAAGGCGGATACGGCTGAGCCGGTTATTCAAATAAGCGCTGCAGAGATAGATAATATGCTGCACATTCGAATTAGGGATAACGGCCCCGGCATGGCGGCCGACATCCAGCAGAAAATATTTGAGCCCTTCTTTACCACCAAACCCATCGGCGAGGGAACCGGGCTTGGCTTATCGGTGGTGTATAACATTATGCAGCGACTGGATGGTTCGATTCACTGCGAGAGCGAACCCGGTGTGTTTACCGAGTTTACTTTGTTGTTGCCATTAAAGCAGGAAAACGCGCAGGCTGATTGAGTTTTAAGGCGATTTCGGAGCATGCTTCAATTGGGTTTTACCGATAATTTTCCCATTGCATTTAACCGGCTGCCGTGTAGTATTTTATTTATACCATATACAGAGCAGGCGCGTGGCAACCACTTCGTTTTTTCAATCAATGAGTATGACATCACACCGCTTTACATGCGGTGTTTTAGGATTGCTGATCGATTTAATGTCGTTGCTCACGGTACTGGCTCACGGTTGTGTCAAACAGCCGGCGAGCATTCCTCACTTTAGTAAGCTTAATTTACTGCCATGCAGTTACGGCTTCTTCCACTGGTGCCTGGCCTGGTGGGCTGGTAACACAAAATCTCTTTAACTTAACTCATGCGTCTGCGCCTCGATTGAGCGGACGCGGCATTGTCACCCATTTTTTAAAGAGAGCAAAAATGACCTTACCTGTCATCCCCTTTTATCCACATCCTGCCCCGGCGCAGGCAATCCACAAGAGCTTAAGCCAGTCTGGGTTTATGCAAATTAGCGACATTGGTATAGAGCCGACATTATTAGCGGAAGTTTATGCGGTCAGCCGTGTATTTTTTACCGGCGATCAGCAAACCAAATCCCGCTGCGGTTATCGCTCTGCTCAGGAAAACTTTGGTTATCAGGGATTGCTGGAGGAAAACCTGGATCCCACCGCTCCGGCAGATATCAAAGAAACCTTCACTATGCGTAGCTTCGTCCTGGGAATTTGAAAGGGAACAGCCACTCCTGGATTCTCACGTTTCGCTAGGAGACTTGCTAGCGCCCTCTGAGTGGGCAATCATCTAGTTCATAAGCATTTTTGTTAAATAGATTTTATTCTTCGAATTTTTTGTTGATAAAAAAACAATTATATATATCATATACGAACCATTATCATTTGTATTTAGAGTATTAAAGGGTAAATTTATGAGAAATGTAAGTAGAGTATCTAAATTGGGTAAAGCGATAGCATTTGCACTAGCGGGACTGTCGAGCGCGTCCGCAATGGCGGCTATAGCGCCAGACGATATTGAGCGTATCACCATTAGTGGAAATAGCGATTCAACATTTCCACGCACCATGGCTGCCGTTGATTCTGGCAAAATCTTTGAGGGCAAAAAGACCTCAGTGGTAGAGCTTGATGAAATGCCTAACTTCATTGAGCCAAACTTAAGACAGATGTTTTCTACGCTGCCGGGGCTCTTCGTTTCAGATCAAGCCATCCCCAGTTTTTACAATGTGAACTACCGCGGCTTAGGAAACCCTCATGAGTCTGAGTTCGTGGGCTTTTTTCAAAACAATATTCCCCTAGCCGCAGACCTTTTCGGATACCCTACCATCTACTACATGCCGCCAGCACAGCGTATTGAGCGCATAGAATTCGTTCGCGGCGGGTCGGGTTTAATTTACGGTCCACAAATAGGGCCGACGGTAAACTTTATTACCAAGCGCGCAGAAGTAGGCCGCGATACGGGCTTTCGAACCGATCAAGCACTCGGGAGCAATGGGCTATATAGCACTTATAATGAGTTTGCCACTTCAACTGGAGACTTCGGTTTCTTTGCATCGGTAGACCACCGTTCGGCCGACGGCCCTCGAGATAATGAAGATTTCGATGTAACATCAGGCCACGTTAGTGTGGCTTATGAAGGGTTTGACGACATTCGCCTTGGTTTCGAACTTGATGTATACAACTCAGACTCTGGTGAAGCAGGTCGTTTGAGTACGACGGAATTTGAACAAGACCGCAATCAAACATTAACCCCATTCAATCGTGTTGAGATAGAACAAGTACTGGCTAATTTTACTTTTGCGCAGAAGATTAGCGATAGTGCGACGCTTGACGCGAATGTCTGGTATTCATACATGGACCGCTTTAGTCGCCGTTCTGGGCAATTTTCTGAGCCTGAGAATGAGCCTGCTACCACAAATATTGATCAACAAGAATTCGATAATTGGGGCTTCGACGCCCGTTATGCGCAAGCCTGGGGCGACAACAATGTGCTGACTGTGGGGACAACCTCTTACTGGGGAGATAGCCCAAGAACTCGTCACGTCAGTAGCGATATTCGCTCTAACCAACAGAACGCCGCTGACTTGCTATTCGATCAAGACCGTAAAATGACGTATAACGCCGTATTTATCGAAAATTTATTCAAATTCGATAAATTGAGTGTGGTACCTACCCTACGTTATGAGCGCGTTAATTACGACTTAGAAGAGTTGACTAAAAATCCAAGTCTAAACCGAGATCCTATCGACGTAGACGAGACTGAAAATGAACTGCTACTCGGTCTTGGCATGATGTATCAGCTCAACGAAATCAGTGAGCTTTATGCAAACGTTTCTGAATCTTATCGCCCTCAACGATTTGATGATTTGGCCAACCCCAATTCAGAACTCGCCAGCTCAAATGGCCCCGATGTTTCTAGTGCAATGAACTATGAATTTGGTTACCGCGCCATGCCTGTTGATGGTCTTGTACTTGACGTGAGCGCGTTTAGAATCGACTTTGACGACAAAATTGAAACTATTCAGGTAAATATCGCTGACATAGAGCGAGTGAACTCTGGCGACTCTCGCCATCAAGGCGTAGAGTTTAGCGTCGACTACGACCTTTTTGCGGGTCGTGCTGACGAAAGTTTTAGAATTTTTGCCAATGGCTCGTTGCTTGATGCCGAAATCGTCTCTTCCCTTAACGAGAGCCTGGTTGGAAATACCACCGCTTTTGCACCGGAGTATCTTTTACGCGCCGGGTTTATATACAACACGGAAAAGCTTGATGTCGCGCTTACTGCGACAATGGTAGACGAGCAATTTTGGCAAGACTCGAATGCGTCTAGAGGAACAGGCATCGATGAAATAGCCGCGCTAATTCCTTCCTATGAAGTTGTTGACCTGACCGCTGAATATCGTATCGATTCGCAATGGGCAGTATATGGAGGCATTAATAACCTTTTAGACGAGAACTATTATTCTCGCGTGAGAAATGATGGTATCGAACCTGCCCTCGAAAGAACCGTATTTGCAGGCGTACGCTTTCAAATGTAAATAGCAAAATTGTAAGCAAGCAGGGGCGATAACTTGGCCCTGCGGTGCGCGCTTATAACCAGCGTCTTTTCAGACCACCTCCACACTTCAACATGTAATAAAATCGCTCTTTACGACCATTTCTTTTTGTTTTACCTCGCCGTTAAATTCCCTCATATTCCCGCAAATAATTAATAGCCATTAGAACGCAGTTGCGGATTGCAGGGGCTTTAACGTTGGAAAACACATTGTCTACAGAGCCTAAAGTACGCATTTCAGCGCCGGTGATTGCCCTGGCAATGTATGCGATAGCGTCAGGCTATTTAATGAGCCTCATTCCACTTATGCTAACGCACTATGGCCTTGATACGTCGCTGGCCAGTTGGTTAGCAAGTAGCTTTTATGCAGGCCTTCTTCTCGGTGCGTTGGCCATTGAGCCTTTGGTTACCCGCTTGGGACACCGAAACGGATTTGTTTGGTGTTTAGGTACGCTCATCACTACTATTGCCATAATGCCTGCAATCCCTGACGCCAGCGTTTGGTTGCTTGCCCGGTTCGTTGCTGGCGTTGCCGTTGCAGGTGTATTCGTTGTTGTTGAGTCTTGGTTATTACATGGTAATGAAGCCGACCGCGCCAAGCGCGTGGGCCTTTATATGGGAGCGTTCTATGGTGGCAGCTCGTTAGGACAGCTTTGCCTTGGCTTTGTTGGCGTTCACGGTGTGATGCCTTTTGTCGCCATTTTTACTGCGCTACTTTTTGCTGTTGGTGTATTACTGCTTATAAAAAGCGATCAGCCCAGTAGCGCGGAAATCACACCACTATGGGGTTCTAGGGATTTTCCCCTCTAAAAAGACATAATCCTCTGTAGACCACACCAATAAATGGCTGCGGAGGTG
>NZ_JANHZQ010000081.1:0-7363 GCF_041414725.1 Alteromonas sp. DY56-G5
TCACCAAACGTCATGAATGTTCCCTTTATTTTTTATCTTACTGAATTTTAGTCATTATTTGTGGGGATACCTCAGGGGCTGACCTCCATTTTTGCATGCTTTGCCAATGTGCGAGATGGCGCGTGTCCATCGATTAGCATTATTTCCTGGGAGATGCGCTGTAGTCGGGAATGGGTCATAGTTTTCTCATTCAGCAGAGTTTAGCCGGTGAAACCGTATTGCAAAACAATCAATCTATTTTGGCTCAATTTTCATCGTTCAATTCAATAACCTGATTAAGCGATTCATTTTTACCAATTAGTTTTTTGTGATTGTGCGCGCTATTCTTAACACCAGTTTCGAGAGACATGAATTTCGCGTTACGTGAATATCTTCACAAAACTGCAAAACCATGTCGACACAATAAACGTAAAGTTTGTATTCGTATGTGTTTAACGTGCGAAAATAATTTAAACCAAATGGAGAATTAAACATGGCATTGATTAATACTGCTATCAAACCTTTCAAAGCAACTGCATTTAAAGACGGCGAATTCGTAGACGTAAGCAGCGAAGACATCAAAGGTAAATGGGCAGTTTTCGTATTTTACCCAGCTGACTTCACATTTGTTTGTCCAACTGAGCTTGGCGACATCGCTGACAAGTACGAAGAACTTCAGTCACGTGGCGTAGAAGTATTTTCAGTATCTACTGACACTCACTTCACCCACAAAGCATGGCACGATTCTTCTGACACGATCAACAAGATCAAATTTGCAATGATTGGCGACCCAACAGGCGAAATCACTCGTAACTTCGATTGTATGCGTGAAACTATGGGTCTTGCTGACCGCGCTACATTTGTTGTTGACCCGGAAGGCATCATCCAAGCGATGGAAATCACTTCTGAAGGTATCGGCCGTGACGCTGATGACCTAGTACGTAAAGTTAAAGCCGCTCAGTACGTTGCAAACAACCCAGGTGAAGTTTGCCCAGCTAAGTGGAAAGAAGGCGAAGCAACACTAGCACCTTCACTTGACCTAGTAGGCAAAATCTAAGCAGCACGCTTAGCGCTTAATATTTGAAAGCTCAGCGCTTTGTGCACTGCACAGTATTAAGCAAATAATTTGTAGGGGGTGGGTCTCCACTCCCTGATATTAATTTCCAATTTCCGCTTATGTTGTTGACCCTTCAAAAGGTTGGCGGGGATCGGCGTGTCGAAAATAAGGCAGAATAACCGTGTTAACTAAAGAAATTTTACAAGCATTGAAATCATATGCAGAGTCAATGCAAAAAAACGTAACCTTTGTCGTACAGACCGGTGAACATAGCAAGCGTGAAGAGCTTGTGACGTTTCTGTCCGACATTGCTTCAGTAAGCGAAAAATTAAACGTAGAAGAGCGTGACACAAATGGTGAGTTGCGCAGTGCAATCAGCTTTTTATTGGAAGCTGACGGCGAAGATACGGGAATTCGTTTTTCTGGTATCCCTGGCGGTCACGAGTTTAACTCGCTTGTACTTGCCATGCTGCACGCAGCGGGCCCTGAACTTAAGCTAGACGATAGCGTTAAGTCGATGGTGAAAGCGGTGAATGAACCACTTAATTTTGAAGTGTTCATTAGCTTAAGCTGTCACAACTGCCCTGAAGTCGTACAGGCACTTAATCAATTCGCTTTGATTAATCCTAATATCAAGACCGAAATGATCGACGGCGGGTTGTATCAAAATCTAATTCAAGAGCGCGACATCCAAGGTGTTCCTAGCGTATACCTTAATGGCGAGCTATTTGCGAATGGTAAAGTTGATGCCTCTGTGCTTATCAACAAGCTAATTGAACGCGACCCTAGCCTTAAAGAAGCAAACAAAGGCGATGCGTTACCACTTCAAGACGTAACGGTTATCGGTGGTGGCCCAGCAGGTGTTGCATCAGCGATTTACAGTGCCCGTAAAGGCCTTAAAGTTGCCATCGTTGCTGAAACTTTTGGCGGCCAAGTTAAAGATACCATGGGTATCGAGAACCTTATCTCAGTACCTAAAACAACGGGCCCTGAGCTTGTTGGTAACTTGATGGAGCACGTACGCGATTACGACATTACGCTCAAAGAGCACGTACGCGTTGATAGCATTGAGAAAGGCAATATTAAAACCATTACGCTTTCTTCTGGCGAACAGATCCGCACTCGCACGGTTATTGTTGCGACAGGCGCACGCTGGAGAGAACTTGGTGTTCCGGGCGAAAAAGAGAACATCGGTAATGGTGTTGCGTACTGCCCACACTGCGACGGCCCTTTCTTCAAAGGTAAAGACGTAGCGGTCATTGGCGGTGGTAACTCAGGTATTGAAGCGGCACTTGACCTTGCAGGCATCGTAAAATCGGTGACGGTATTTGAATTTATGCCAGAACTAAAAGCGGATAAGGTACTTATCGATCAAGCTCAAAAACGCGATAATATTACCATTATCAAGAACGCGGCAACGCGCCAAATTACTGCTGAAAATGGCAAAGTGAACGCAATTGAATACCAAGATCGCTCAACTAACGAAGTGCACACCCGTGAACTTGCAGGTGTATTTGTTCAAATTGGACTAGTACCAAACAGTCAGTTTATGAAGGGCACGGTAGACATGACACAGTATGGCGAAATTATTGTTGATACTAAGTGTCATACATCTGAGCCGGGTATATTTGCAGCCGGTGACGTAACAACAGTACCGTATAAGCAAATTGTTATTTCGATGGGTGAGGGCGCGAAAGCATCGCTTGCTGCATTTGAATATTTACTAAGTCACGAAGTAGTTGAGTCAGATAAAGAAAGTGAAGCAGCTTAATAAATAGCCTGCCTATAATTGTAAGAGTAAAGCCGGACTAACTATGTTAGTTCGGCTTTTTTGTTGCCCTGAATAAAAGTGCTAGCGAGGCTTTTGTACTTTTAAATAAGTCTCAAGAACTGCGATGTATTGTCTACGCCTTTTAATTATGCAAATGTTAATGATAGTGGTTATCATTAGCGAAAAAGTTTGCTAAATTAGACGAAAGAATAATGCGGCTCATAGATCACTTCTTCCACCGATAGGCGATTAGTGAGCTCAAATAACTAACAGACAACACTCAAATGAATAAGAAAATACTAAGTTTGGCGGTAACGGCTATATTAATGTCTCACGCACATGCCCAAGAAGATGAAAGTCGTGGTGGCATAGCTATAGAGCATCTAGCGGCAACAGCGGAAAAAGCAGAAGCGAATGCAGTAGAAAAGATTGAAGTAGTGGGCATGCGTTCTCCGTTTGGCGCAACAAAAACAAATACCCCCATTGTTGAGCTCGCCCGTACAATTTCCATTGAAACCGCATTAGATTTAAAGCAAAAAGGTGTGTTAAATCTTTCTCAGTCAGCCACCTATATGGCGGGTGTGACGGGGGAGTCATACGGATACGCCACCCGAGTCGATTCAATCTCTTCCAGAGGATTAAGTATTCCGCGCTATCGCGACTCAATTCAAGAGTTGTTTGGCAGCTATAATTCTACGCGAGCTGAAATTTACACAATGGAACAGGTTGAGTTGCTTAAGGGGCCTGCCTCTGTACTTTACGGTCAGGGCTCTCCCGGTGGCATAATGAACTATGTGTCAAAAACGCCGACGTTAGGCAAAGGAAGCGAAGTGGTGCTGTCCTACGGAAACTTCGACCGCGCGCAAGTTGGGGTAGATGTAAACGGCAGCCTGTCTGAAGATGATAAGTGGATGGGGCGTTTTGTTGGTATATATCGTAGTGCTGACTCTCAGGTTGATTACGTTAGCGATGACACCCAAGTATTCATGCCGTCACTTTCCTTCATGCCTTCTGACGATACAACGCTAACGCTTATCGGGTTATTCCAAGATACTGATAGCGATACAGCAGCGCAGTTTATTCCTGTGGAAGGCACATTATTGCCTTTGGCTGACGGCACTTATTTACCCGACCAAGATGTTTACGCAGGTGAACCAGGGTTTAATAAATTTGATACTAAGTCGAACCAAGTTACCTTGCTTGGCGAGCACTTGATTAACGATACAACGTCACTTTCATTTACTGCCTTATGGCGAGATGGTGAGGCAGACTACCACCAAGCGTGGCCCACTTTTACGGGCGGCACTCGCTATCTAAACGCTTTTGTAGGGGCACCGGTAGCGCCTACCGATACCTTTGTGCCGAGAACGTTTTATCAAGCAGACAATACGTTTAATCAACACGCTTTTGATATTCGTGTAAACAAGGGATTTGTAACAGGCGCTTTCGAACATGAATTATTAGCGGGTGTACAATATCAACATGTTAAGACTGACGCCAACTCTGCTTACTATGCTGGTGGTGGCGTATTACAAGGTGATTTTAGGTACATTCTGGACTTGGCTAACCCTGAGTACACAGGCGCACCAGAGCAAGCCATTTTCGACGCAATCTACAACGATGCGCCTGAACAGACAGTCACCGACACGGGGTTATACCTGTCTGATCAAATTTCCTATGAAAACTGGCGGGTAACGCTAGGCCTACGTCACGACCGCGTTGATAATGATACAGGCGTAACTGAGCAGGATGACACGCAAACATCATACTCAGCTGGAATTTTGTATCGTTTTGACAACGGCATTTCTCCCTACCTTAGTTACGCTGAGTCGTTCGAGACGGTAGTGGGACTAGATAACAATAACAACCAGCTTAAGCCTGAAGAAGGCCGTCAATACGAGGCAGGGATTAAGTATGAACTCTCGTCAGTTCCTGGTTTTATCACGCTAGCGTATTACGATATTGAAGTTTCAAACCTTCCTAATCCTAACGGATTACCAGACGAAGCGGCGCAACAGCAAGGCGTAACGACCATTGAAGGGGTTGAGCTAGAAGGGCGCGTAGACTTTGGCCAGATAACAGCGCAGTTTGCGGCGTCGGTCTTGGATGCAGAAGATCCTAACGGTTTTTCGTTGTCAGCACAGCCAGACAGCAATGCATCCCTATGGGTAAATTATTCTCCACTTGAGCTTGAAGCGCTGACGGTAGGAGCTGGTATTCGCTACGTGGGAGAATCAGTTTCTGAGAATGGTATCATCAGATACGACACGCCTAGCTACACCCTTGGTGACCTGATGGTGTCGTACGAGCTAGCAGATAATTTGAATTTGCAGCTGAATGTAAGAAATGTGACCGATAAAAAATATCTCACGTCTTGCTTATTCAGAGGTGACTGTTTCCCTGGTGTACGCAGAACAGTGAACGCGTCGCTAACCTATTCGTTTTAAGGATTTATCATGCTTTCAGTTGCAGCGGGTGGTTTAACACTTGCAGCCTTAGGTGTTATTTATAAAAGTTGGCGCGCTCAAGCGTCAACGTATCTTTATTTGGGTCTTGTCGTATGGCTAGTTGCAGCAGTGTGCTGGTCTTATGCTCAGGGGTGGGAGTTTGGCGTGCTGTATGCGCTGTGTATCCCTTCCATTTTAGTGTGGCCTTTTATTGCGTTTAACCAAACGCATTTGCCTCAGCCAAAAAATGTACCTCAGCCGAGGAGCTTTGATTTCTCGCGACGTACAGTTCTAGGGAACATCGCAAACTACATCGTGGTGCTGGTTGTTTTATTGGTTGTGAGCGTGTTATTGACGCTAGGACTATGTGCGCTACTTCCATTCTCAATAGCAGGGAAGTTGGCTACAGGTATCGTGCTGTTGCCAATTTTTTGGGGTCTTATTGTTTATCACTACCTTGCTACCGCCCACAAAATTAAAGTTGTTGTTGCCTACGCAGTTTTGGCTGCGCTTTGCCTACCAATACTTATTTTCTTCCCCATGTAGGTGAATATCGATGGATAAAATAACAAAACAAAATGCATTAAATGCACATACTTGGGTAGGCGTTTTTCTAAGTGTACTTCTCTTTTTGGTGTGCTTATCTGGGACCGTTGCGGTTTTTCACTTAGAGTTTGAAAGGTGGGAACAGCCGCATATTGAAGAAATGAAGAATGTTTCTCCTGATGTTGTTGAAAAGGCGATGGACACCTTTTTGGCTCAGAATACGCAGGAGTCTCACCATCTTTATGTGGTTTTCCCTACATCAGATATCCCTCGGTTGGTGGTAGAAAACGATCATGCTGCTTACTTTGCCGACAGTGAAGGTAACTTATTAGAGCAAGAAAGCGTGTCTTTTACCGAAATGCTCGTGAACTTGCACTTGTATCTCAATTTGCCACAAAGTTGGGGAATGATTTTGGTCAGCGCTTTGGGCGCTATCATCTGTACCCTTGTCGTCACTGGAATTATTGCTCACAAACGAATAGCAAAAGATGCTTTTAAACTTCGACGGGGTGGCAACGGTCAGCAAGCACAAATTGATTTGCACAACCGTTTTGGACTATGGGCAGCGCCTTTTCATTTAGTTATAGGTATAACAGGCGCATATTTTGGTATGGCAGGGATCATTTTGGTGGTTGTTGCCTCACTAAATTACGAAGGCGATCGCGACGCGGTTATCCAGAAAATCTTTACGCCAGACCCTGTATTAGTGCCACAGGAGGGGAAACCGGCTATTGGTAGAGCGTTTGCGCAAATGGAAACGCTAGCGCCAGAAAAGTCGCCAATATTTTTAACGGTACACGAAGTTGGTGAACCAGAACAGTTCATCGAAATATATGCCAAGGCGCCCAATAGAATGATCTACGCCGAAGGCTATCGATTCGATACGGCGGGTAACTTTATCGGTGTGGCCGGCTATGAATTCGGTGAATGGGGTAAGCAGTTGGTATGGGCAATGTACCGTTTGCACTTCGGTGACTTCGCCGGCCTTACCAGCAAATGGCTGTACTTTGTTCTTGGTGTAATGCTGACCATGCTTTGCGTGTCGGGTATGGAGATTTGGCTGTCTAAAAAGGCGCATCCGCCGTTAGCAAGCAGGCTTTGGTACAGCACGGTGTGGGGTAGTGTGAGTGCACTCGCATTAACTGCTGTAGCAGATATGTTTTTTACAGGCTCGCTCATCGCCGTTTTTTGGTGCCTTATGCTATTTAATACCGGTATTACAGTGGGAGTTAAATCACTCACAAAGCCGATATGGTTGCTTATATCAGGCCTAAGCGTAATGGTGTTACTCATAGCCTATGCGGCTGTGCACCAAAGCGCGACGCTATCGGTCGCGTCACTTCAGCTTAATATACCTATGGCGGTGTACGTGGTGTGGAGTGTTTATCGTGCTAATACGCTGATAAAGCGAGCTAAAAATGCAGAAACTCAGATTGAAGCCGACGCGAGTAACAACGCGCCTCAATCAGCGTAAGAAAAAAGAGTGATACCAATTGCATTAATTAATTGACCAACTTTATCCACTCTCTCCAACAGAGATTTTTGACTCGTTCAACATCCGCA
>NZ_JANHZQ010000082.1:0-6750 GCF_041414725.1 Alteromonas sp. DY56-G5
ATGTTCGCCCAGTACGGCATTGAGCTGTGTCGGCAAACCATGTCAAAGTGGATGATAAAAAGCGGTAACATCTTCGAAATCTTATACGACATGATGCGGCGAATATTATTGGAGCAACCGGTTATCTTTAGCGATGACACCACCGTCAAAGTCGTGGGCGATAATAAGGCAAAATCCTACATGTGGTTATATGGCTGCGGGGCAGATTCGCCTGCTGGCAAAATAGTGGATAGTGATATTCCTAATATTGTGCTGTTTGATTATAACAGTGGCCGAGGCGGCCAAGTGATAGTGGATTATTTAGACGGTTACGATGGGTACATGCATGCCGACGGCTATCCTGGCTATCATAAAACACAAGCGACCATTGTCGGCTGCTGGGCACATGCTAGGCGCAAGTTCACTGATGCGCAAAAAGCCATGGGCAAAAACAAAAGTGGCAAAATTAACTGGGCGATTAACCACATTAAAAAGCTATATCGAGTCGAAACGCTCATCAAAGATAAAAACATCGATGAGCGCTATCACATTCGCCAAGAGCAAAGCCTGCCATTGCTTAATGAGTTTAAAACATGGCTCATTCAATCTAAAAGCCAAGTGCTAGGACAAACCGACTTAAGCGATGCCATCCAATATTGTTTAAATCAATGGGAAAAGCTTGAGCGTTATACGCTTGATGGACGCCTCAGCATTGACAATAATCGCGCAGAACGCTCAATTAAGCCCTTCGTGAATGGCAGGAAGGCATGGTTGTTATCACAAACTGCAAAGGGTGCTAAGGCCAGTGCGATACTCTATTCAACCGTAGAGAGCGCAAAAGCCAATGGGCTTGTGCCTTACGATTACATCACCCATTTACTCGAAGCCTTTACGCAGCCTGAGCCTGACATCGAGCAATTACTGCCTTGGAATGTTAAGTTAGGTGACGGTCTTTAGGCGACGGTTACGTTAAACAAAGCTAGTGGTAAATATGTATCAAACTTATCACTGTGTTGAGTTGGTCTGAATGGGGCATGATTTATAAATAATAAGTGTCTAAAAAAGATGTAGAAAAAGTGGTTGAGTTTAGATATCAACCACTTGAAGAGGGGTGGGTGTCAACAAACAACGCAATAAAACGCTTTGGTAGTATCCCCAATAGTGACATAGCTCAGCACGCTTTGATCAATGAAGGGATGCCTTTCTCTGTATTTTCAAAATTAACAGAATTAGCAGGGCTTAATTGTGTGATTCATAGCAACGCACCTGTATATAAGTATAGCAAAGAGGCCAAGTTTTTTGACGATATTCAAAAAAGCCATCTCGCTGGTTTGAAGGCTTTTTATTAAGATTATTTCAACCGTGTCGTGGTTACTCACCTAGAGTCAATTGCCATGGACACGGCTAACCTTGATTAGCTTTTACCATATTAAAAGTTATATTCACCTCTAACATAAAATGTACGACCTAACTGATCAACGTATCGCGGGTCATAACCAACTTGATAACCACCACCTGAAGTACGCAATGATAATGGAGGTTGGCGATCAAGTAAGTTTTTGATACCAAAACCAACTTGCGCACTGTCATTGATCTGCCACTTTGTCAGGTAATCAACTGTAAGGTAACTACTTACATTACGTTCAACTGACTGGTCAAAGCCTTGACTAATATCAGACTGATAGCGGATCTGTGAAGCATTTGCCGAGTAGGATTGATCTTCATAACCACTCTGATAGTTTAGATTAACCGAGTGTGCAAAATCTCCATGACTAAAGTTATTCGCCCACTGCATTTTGTGTGGGAAAGTCACAGTACTATTTGGACCAAATTTACCTAGGCTAGTGTCATAGATATCCACTGTTCCCACTCGTAACGTTTCACTTTCAAAGATATAAGTACCTCGTAGAGTTGAACTAAGGTACCCCATAGAAAAGTCATGCCCTATTGAAACAGCCCAATCAATACCCTGGTTATTTGATTTACCAATGTTCACTGGTGCTTGCAATACTTGGATTTCCAACTCGCCACTTAGCTCATTTAAAAGCGTGCCATAAAGACTATTGTAGGTAACTGGATCGGCAAATATCTGTCGCTGAGTCACTCTCTTAACTTGATTTGTAAGGTTTATCTGCCACCAATCAACACTCACACTAAACTCATTAGAGGGCGCATAAACAAATCCAGCAGAACGTTGTTTTGAGGTTTCTGGTTGAAGCTCATTATTACCTGACGTTGCAACATTATATTGCTGTAATTGCGGGAAGCAATACTGCGCTAAAGGGTGTGGTTCAGAAAGTGGGCAATCATAGCTTTGAGATGTAACACCGGCATCTACTTTAGGCCCTGCAATATCTATCATTGATGCAGCTTTAAAGCCGGTACCAATTGAGCCTCGAAGTAACAAATCTTCATTGGGGCGATATGCGAAGGATAACTTATAAGTTGTGTCTGATGCGTCATTGTTAACTTTCTCTGCATTAGCGGCACGCTTACCATCATAAACAGCACCGATATTATCGTAACGAGCCGCAGCGGTAACTTCTAATCCGTCAATAATAGGCGCAACAGCCTCTAAGTAAACACCATAAGTCTCTCTTGATAAGTCATACTCAGCGTCTGGCGTACCGGTTAAAATAGAGTCCTTATTGGCTTGACTGGTAATACTAATAAACTCATTGTCTCGATAATCAAATCCGCCACCGACATAAACCATACCAGCGGGTAATTCAAATGCTGGTGCTGACGCTCTACCTTCAATCGCGCTTGTTTTAGTTTTGAGTGTGTCCCAATTACCACTGTAGGCAATTGCGCGTAGCGCTTCGTTCGTGCTTTCGGGCAATTGGTCAGGTCTAGCAAATACATCGATAGCTCCACTATCAAGCAAAGCAGTTAGTTGGTCAGTTATTAAATAACCCGACACCATATTCCTGTCACGTGAACTGTTAGCTTTTGTAAAGGCCAAGTCATAGGACAAATCGCCATAGTCACCACGAATTCCAGAGGTGAAATTAAATGTATCAGTATCGTATTCGTTAGAGCGACTACCAGCAGGACGTGTACGCCAGCGGATTCTAACATCCGAAAGAGCATTATACTGCTCAGCAGTTAACAAAGGTTGAACTAGGTTAGTAACAAAAGGCGAATCCAATTCAAACTTGTAATTATTTAGCGTGTTGGCTGCGATACGGGTTGTGATACTGTAGTTTGAATAGCTTCCTGAGGCATATAATTCAGCGTTATCATTCAGATAAACACTGCCTTGAAGGTATAAGTTATCACTTTTACTTTCAGGTGAAATTTCTAAATTTTCTGTGAAATCATAAATACATGTATCACCAGAAGCGTAGTTAAATTGTGCACACTCACCGTTGATTTCAGCATATGGATTATATGACTTACTCGTCGAACCATCGATTTCTTTATCGAAGTTTAAATATAAATTTGCTGGAATGGCATTAGATGAAGCTTGTACCAAAAATAAATCTTCACCATTGTAGTTAAAAGGCACAATCCCTGTTTTGCCGAATTCACGATCAAGTGAACGTATATTTTCGTTTTCAAAATGATAGTAGGTCATCAATATATTAAAGCCATCGGTACCTAAGTTGCCAAATCCACCCGTAATACTGAATTCAGAACTTTCACCACCAGCTTCTTGAGGCTTATCAGCTCTAGCACTAACTGTCACGCCTTCAACGTCATCTTTCATGATGAAATTTACTACACCAGCAATAGCATCAGAGCCATATAACGCTGAGGCACCATCCTTCAATATGTCAACACGTTTAATCGCTGCCAACGGAATAGAACTAATATCAACTGTGCCGCCACTATCAGCTGACGCCATTCGGCGTCCATTAAGTAGAACCAGAGTATATGAGCCGCCAAGATCTCTCAAAGATACGGTTTGTTTACCATTGTTACCACTGCTATCGCCCCCACCAACTGACTGAGCGCCAACCTGATAGCCTTGCATTGCTGGAATTTTTTGAATTAATTCAGATACTGATGTCGCCCCAAAGTTGGCAATATCTTCAGCGCTAATGGTAGTCAAAGGCAAAGCACCCTCTATATCTGTTCTTTTTATACTAGAACCTGTTACTTGAATTCGTTCTACCGACTTCTCATCTTCAAATGCGCTTTCGGCAGCTGAGGCCGTACCAAGTGCAGTTAATAGCGACAATGAGATTAAGGATAGCTTTTGGTCCATGATTTTTATTTTTCTACTGTACATTTTAATTTCCAAAGAATTACTTTTAATTGATAGCTTTGGTCTTCGCCAAAGATGCTTAAATTGAGCAATTCAATTTAGCCCTCACCAGTGTTAATTCGAACAGAAGTAAAATTCAAGCATCGAGTCTCTTTTTAAGCTCTATTGTAAGTCTTTTATTTATCTTTTCTTTTAAATACAACAGGTTAGGGTGTACAGAAAGATTAGCACTAGATATTGACAATCAACTAAACAGATTGCTATTCATGCCATCTTGAATTTTGAAATGGGGATTGAGTAGGGTATAAGTTGAATTAGAGTGTTAGCGGTTTAAAATATAATACCTTAATTTATCATGTGTTTACTCAGAACGCCTACCTCTTCTTTATAAACTTGGATGAGAAAGTTGTTTGATATCTGTGTTAACAAACTCTTGTTCAGCAATCACTAGCTTATTTTGGCTAGGAATATAAGTAATAGATGATTTACGCGAAATGGTTCCAAAAGGCAGTTTTACCAAAGGACTAATTTCTTGAGTATGAAAGTCAAAAAATTGAATTTGATGATAGTTAGCATAATCATGTTGAAAAAACACGCCATCTTCAGTTAATTCCCAATGATGCTCGACCTGAAACACATTGTTATTAAGTACTTGTATTGGTTTATCTGCCTTAAAACTTGGCGTGTACCGCCACAAGCCTAGATTGCGGCCCTTTGTAAACCAGATATCACCATTTCGCGCTTGTTCTGCGTAAGTGACCGCTTGATCAATAATAATGTATGGGGGCTTTTCGTCTATAGGAAATCCGTAAAGTGCCAAATTACCTTTAAACTTAGCCCCTGCAAGCAGCCCACTATCATCACGCAGCCAAGAAGGTCTGTAGTGCTGATCAAATTCACTATCCATCTGGGTTAAGTTGCCTTCCTGAAGATTAAGTACAAACAATGCGCTGCGTTTGGTTTTTGTATCGGGCGCCAAAAAAGCTATAGATTGCCCATTATGCGACCACCTTGGCGACGACAAGTGTCTTTTCAATTTAGTCAGTTGTTTTCGATTACTCCCATCGGGATCTGCACGCCAAATTTCTTCATACCCCGACTCAGTAGAAATAAAAACGATACTGTTATTTGCCTCACTATAATGCGGGTCTTTATAGATATAATTAGAATGGATCAATGGAAAAAGTGTCGCACCTGTTGTTTCACTTAAGTCTAACGTGGACAATTTAGTTATATCTTCTCGACTGTGATAAACAACCTCATGGCTATTAGGTACAAAACTAGGATAACTAAATCCATCAACATTAAGGTTAATCGTTGATTTATCTTTTAACGACACTAGATAGCCTTTTCGTCGTCCAGATTCCTCACTGCCATAAATAATACGATCGCCATTTGGATGCCAGGTTAAGCCTCGTAACCGCCCCTTAGTTGCCACTAGGTATTCCATTTGCTGCGTGTTTAAATCATATAAAAATAAGTCTTCTTTCATTCCGTCGCTTGCGGAACGAGATAACGCTAACTGCTTAGCATCAGGTGAAAAGGCTACATCCAAGTCCTGAAAGCGGCACTTCTGATGACAAGCTAATAGTTTGGCTTCCATCGCCTCACTTTTTAGATCAATTAATTTTACATTCAAATGTTGATCGTTTTGTTTTTTAACAATATATGCCAAAAAGCTGCCGTCTGATGAAATGGTCAGCGAAAAGTCTTTTTCGGCATCACATGTGGCAATTTTATTTTCCAGCATTGTGACAATATTTAATTGCACAACATCACATCGTTTAAAATCCCAATGTTTACGCTGAAAGAAAACCACCTCGCTGTTTGGATGCCAAACCGCGCGTCCTTCATAATCTTCAGTAAAGGTAATTTGTTTTGAAGATGAGTTTTTATCTTGAAGATCTTTAATATACAAGTTTGGCGATCCTGTTATGTGACGCCAAGTAAAAATCAGATAACGTTCATTGGGCGAGACCGTTGGATACACTTCACGTCCAGGTTCTGATGTCAGGTTGAGGATTTTGCTGCTTTTGGTTGCAAAAGGTAGCAATGACAGCTGCCAAACTAAGATGAAAGTAACTAAAGCTAAAGCGACTAAGATCACTTTTTTACCTAATGCATTGGATTGTTTTTTCTCTGCCTTTGCAGGATCGCTTTCATCGTTGCTTTCAATTAAAGGCTGGATATATTCTGGCTTTGTTAATAGCCGGTAACCCTTTCGACGGACAGTTTCTAGATTAATATTATCAAATTGCTTGAATTCATTGCGCAAGTTCCAGATGGCATTAGTTAGGGCTTTTTCACCTACTGGAAAGTTACCATCCCATACCGCTTCAATTAATTCTTCTCGGGTTACTAACCGAGGAAATTGCGCTGCTAGATAGGCTAATACATGAATAAACTTAGGTTGCAGTAACTTAGTCTGACCATCGGGAAATATTATTGAATAATCGTTTGGTTTGATTAAGCACGACTCAAGTTTAAACGGAACAGATACTGCCATGCAGTGGACATCACTTCAAATCAATAGGTTAACTAAAAGGTTACAAAATTAA
>NZ_JANHZQ010000083.1:0-6566 GCF_041414725.1 Alteromonas sp. DY56-G5
TCGCGTTTTCATATACACTCCAGTTGAGATGATTATCTCTTAACTGGGTGTGTGAATCTATTGAACCACGTCAAAGTACCATTTCAGATACCGCTTACACGAAAGCAATGATTCCTCATCACTCTATAGCTATTTTGACTAGTGAGCGTTCTAACCTTGAAGACGTTCGCGTACGAGAATTAGCAAACGGCATTATTAAAGCTCAGCGAAAGGAAATAAAGGAGATGGAGTGGTTGATAGAGGATATAAATAAGAATGGCAAGGTAACAACTCAGGAACAGGCCGAACAGCGTCCAATTCCTCAATTTGAAGGTAAATTGAATAAAGGAAAGGAAAATGAGTAAGAAAGCTATCCTATATAGAATGGTTACTAAAGAGCACATTTGCCCTTACGGTTTAAGGTCAAAAGACTTACTAGAGCGAGAAGGCTATTCAGTAGAAGACAATCATCTTACTTCACGTAATGACACCGATGATTTCAAGCAAAAGCATGGTGTAGAAACGACGCCTCAAACCTTCATCGAAGAAAAGCGAGTTGGTGGATATGATGAGCTTCGTAAATACTTCGGGAAAGGAGAAGCGGGGCAGAACGGAACTACTTATGCACCTGTTATTGCGATTTTTTCTGTGGCAGCTCTGCTATCGTTAGCATTCCAGTTTTTTGTTTCTGAAGACTTCATCTCTATAAGAACACTGGTTCTCTTTATTGCTTTCTCAATGACACTACTTGCAGTTCAAAAATTGAAGGATTTGTATAGTTTTACAAATTCGTTCATAACCTACGATTTGTTGGCAATGAGGTGGCTTCGATATGGTTACATCTACCCATTTCTTGAAGCCTACGCGGGGATAGGAATGGTAGCTCAACTGCCTGCCATAGCTGTTGCGCCATTTTCACTATTTATAGGAACCGTTGGGGCAATTTCTGTCTTTAAAGCAGTATATGTGGATAAACGGGAGCTCAAATGTGCTTGTGTCGGTGGGGACAGTAACGTGCCGTTAGGTTTTGTTTCACTATCAGAAAACATTTTTATGATAGCAGGCGCATTACTCATGTTATCTTTTTAGTTACAAGAGTTGCTTATCGACTAAACTTAATAAAAGTAACTCTATCAGCTTTTAAGATTGAAAAGACTGCTTGTTTAACTACATAGGAAGTTGTTTATCTTAGTTACAAGCAAATGTCATTGATTAAAGTGTCCTTAAGACTTATCTTTTCTAAGGGAATAACGTCGCGTAAAGGTTGAGAGCAAATACAAAGTTATGAGATCTATTATTTTCACACTATGCATTGGATATTTATTGGTACTGTTTACCGTGCCAGTTGATGCGTGTGAAATGAAAATGGATGAACATAGCTCATTAACTAAGGCTTCTCACAAATTCGCAGACGCTCATGAGGAGAAACGTAGCAGTTCACCTAGTTCTAAGCATCAAAGCGCTCACACTGATGGACACCCCTCGCATTCGGGTAAATCAGGTTGCTGCAATGATGGATGTATGTGTATAGCTACCAATTGCTACCACTTTGCAAGTCTTTTTTACGTTCCCATTCGTCAATTTGAAACAACTTTTGCTGAGCAGTATGACATTATCGCTCTAGCTGTTCCCCCCAAAATTTTCACTCCACCTTTTCGTCCCCCGATAGCCTAAGGTACTGACTTAGTTAGTAATACTTTTTAAATGGATGAAATTCCTTCGTCCAGTTAGTATCAATTCAAAGGCTAAAAACTATGAAAAATTCTATCGACAACGGTCGCAGAAGATTTGTGCTCGCTGCCCTGACCTCAAGCGCTGCGGCTGCGTTAACCAACGTTAGTCCTCTATGGGCAGCACCTGTTGGTCGCCATTTTAAAGATCAAGTTTTGACAGGTGATATTAAAAATCTCAATGTGTCAAAAGCGCAATTGCCAATAGGCTCAAATATGGGCTCACCTATAACGATCAATGGTCAAATGCCGGGCCCGTTGATTAGATTGAAAGAAGGACAGAGAGCGCACCTCAATGTAACTAACCACCTAAACCAAGATACTTCAATACACTGGCACGGGATTATTTTACCACCAGATATGGATGGCGTTCCGGGAGTTTCCTTTGCCGGAATAAAACCTGGCGAAACATTTAAATATGCATTCGATGTCGAGCAAAACGGCACCTACTGGTACCACAGTCATTCAGGCCTCCAGGAACAGTTGGGCCATTTAGGACCTCTTGTGATCGACCCCGCAGATGGGGACATTGGGGCTGATAGGGAACATACAATTATTTTAAGCGATTGGACGTTTTCAGACCCCCATGACGTTATGCGAAAACTGAAGGTAGCGGAAGGTTATTACAATTATCAAAAGCGAACTATTTTCGACACGTTAGAAGACGTAAAGAAAAAAGGGCTTGCCGATACATGGGAAGAGCGTGCTATGTGGGGTGCAATGCGTATGAGCCCTCGCGATATAGCTGACGTTACAGGCAGTACATATACATACTTAATGAATGGCCGGACACCACAAGATAATTGGCAAGCCCTGTTTAAAGTAGGCGAGAAAATCCGGTTGAGGATCATAAATGGTTCTGCGATGACTTATTTCGACTTTCGCATCCCAGGGCTTGAAATGACAGTTGTAGCTGCAGATGGTCAGCCTGTTAAACCAGTAAATGTGGATGAGTTTCGAATTGCAGTAGCGGAAACTTATGACGTAATCGTTCAGCCAAAAGAGCGAAAAGCTTATACCTTTTTTGCGGAAAGTTTTGATAGAAGTGGATATGCGCGTGGCACCCTAACCCCGTCAATTGGCCTTACTGCAGAGGTTCCCCCACAGCGAGTTATCACAGAGCGTGGCATGGCGGCGATGGGGATGGACATGTCTGGTATGAAAGGCATGAATATGGATAAGTCCAAGGTCGACAGCTCGGGCATGGCTGCTCCAAAAGGTGAAATGAAAGGAATGGGGCAGCATAGCGCCCATACAATGCATGGCACCCAAATGGAAGGAGAAATGACCCCCTCCAAAAAGCTCCCAGTAGAAAGCATAGACATTGTCCACAGCGAAGACGGGCACGGCGCTGGTGCAGCGATGATTGCTAAAAATCCAAGCTCTAGGTTGGATGAACCTGGGATCGGTTTGGAAGACAGCCCACATCGTGTCCTTGTTTATACAGATTTAGTCGGTGAAAGTCCTTGGCCTGACGAAAGAGAGCCGGAACGTCAAATTGAGCTTCACTTAACGGGCAATATGGAAAGGTACATGTGGTCGTTCGATGGCAAAAAGTTTAGTGAAGTAGACGGATATGTACGTTTCAATTATGGCGAGAGACTACGTCTGATCTTGGTTAATGACACTATGATGGATCACCCTATTCATTTACATGGTATGTGGATGGAACTTGAAAACGGCCAATATCCAAGACCTCGTAAACACACGATCAGCCTCAAGCCTGGAGAGAAGGTCTCGTTACAAATCAGCGCAGATGCCCCCGGTGAGTGGGCGTTTCATTGTCACCTGCTATACCACATGGAAGCAGGTATGTTTCGTGTTGTACAGGTCGCATAGGAGATTAAAATGAAACAGATATTAATAGCAGGCCTAATAACATTAACTTTGAGCGTTGACAATGCTTTGGCTCAATCAAGAGATGACTGGCCATCTCCTATTCCTAATGAATATTTTGGCCAAGTTCTATTTGACCGACTTGAATATAATCGCACTGATGAGCAGCAAAATATAGGGGTCTGGGACATGCAAGCGTGGTATGGCGGAGATTACCATCGTCTTGTTTTTAAAAGCGAAGGCGAAAATACACAAAACGATGGAATGCCTACTGATCTGGAACGAGCAGAACTGTTGTACGGTTATCTAGTTTCTTCTTTTTGGTCTATACAATTTGGTGTGGGCACAAAGGGAGAGCTGTCATCAGATGCGGATATGGAGAACTATGCGGTGGTCAGTTATCAAGGTCTAGCTCCTTACTGGTTTGAAATGGAAAATTCACTGCGTATTAACGAAGACGGTGACATGCAGTTCATCAATGAAACCGAATATGACTGGCAACTAAGTCAAGTTTCCTATCTGCAACCGCGACTGGAAGTTGTTGCCAACCTCACCGATTCTGAAAAGTATGACCGTCAAAGCGGGTTGAGTAATATTCGTATTGGTTTGCGATATCGGCATGAAATAGTGAGGGAGGTAGCACCTTATGTCGGTGTTTATTACAGCAAAGCTTTGGGAAATACAGCTGATGCATTAAAGGCTGAAGGCAAGTCAACCAGTGAAACTGGTGTAGTGTTAGGTGCAAGGATTTGGTTTTAAACGCCCTACGCTAAAAATGAAATAACTGGTATGCCATTGCCAGTTATTTCTTTCTACACGTCTTCGAATTTGTTTTGTAATGGGCCTGTGTCCTTATATTTGCTGCAGGTTGCTTTTGTTGTTACTCAGGCTCACATGACATAAAGGAGTAACCAATATGAATGAACACGAGCATTCAAACAGGAAAGATTCGTTAAGCCTCTGGGGCGCGGTATCGATGGGAACTGGTGTAATGATAGGTGCTGGTATATTTGCTTTAACCGGGCAAATAGCAGAGCTGGCAGGCACATGGTTTCCTTTTGCGTTTTTAGTTGCAGCGATAATTGCAGGGTTTAGCTCATACAGTTACATCAAAATGGCACAGAAATACCCCTCTGCAGGTGGTATCGCCATGTTTCTGAAAAAAGCCTATGGTAGAGGTCTGCTGACTGGTGCCTGTGCATTGCTAATGTTTTTTTCCATGGTTATCAATGAAAGTTTGGTAGCCCGCACTTTTGGCACTTATGTCCTACAATTGTTTGACTCTCAGGGCGCTGAGTGGCTTATACCAGCGCTTGGCGTGAGTCTTCTTATTGTGGCATTCATTGTTAATATTTTGAGTAATCAATTCATACAGACCCTCTCATTTATTATGGCTTTTATCAAAATAGCAGGACTTGCAGTTTTGGCAATTGGTGGGCTGTGGGCAACCGGTTTGTCGTTTGAGAGCGTTTCAGCTCAACCGCAAGATACCAGCGCAACCGGTTTTCTCGGAGCCGTGGCACTTGGTATTTTGGGATACAAAGGATTCACTACAATCACAAACAGCGGAGGCGAGCTCAAACAACCAGAAAAAAATGTAGGAAGGGCCATAGTCATTTCTATATCCATTTGTGTGGTACTTTATGTTTTTGTCGCAGTTGCAGTAGGAGCAAATTTATCAATTGGCGAAATAATACAGGCAAAAGATTATTCGCTTGCTGAAGCATCTCGACCCGCATTCGGCCAGTATGGTGCTTGGTTTACTATAGCTTTCGCGATTATTGCCACGTCTTCCGGTGTCGTTGCCAGCATCTTCGCTGTTTCAAGAATGCTATCGATGCTTACATCAATGCAACTTGTGCCTCACCGTCATTTTTCATTACCGGGAGATATAAGAAGACATTCCTTAATTTATACGTTAGTCATCGCAATATTTCTTACCATATTCTTCGATTTGAGCCGCATAGCCTCAATCGGTGTAGTTTTTTATATCGTAATGGATATCTTCATCCACTGGGGAGTGTTCAAGCATTTACGAGATGATGTGCAAGCTAAAGCTTGGGTACTAGTCAGTGCAATTATTCTCGATATCATTGTTCTTCTATCTTTTATGTGGGTGAAAGCAAAATCAGATATCTTCATTGTTGGGATTTCTGTGGCTGGACTTCTTATCGTATTCGCGGCTGAGAAATGGTTTCTAAAGCTCCATGCGTATGATGATGATGATAAAAATTATAACTGATGCAAATCATTGAAGCTGTTCATGAACTACATCGACGGAGTAAGACAATATTCAGCGTAGGCAGAGTAGCAGCCTAAAAGGTAAGCGCAGTTGTTATGAATAGGAAAGGAATTAACCGGCATTAGCGTGCCGGTTATTTTTACTCGTGGCACACTTTAACCGCTTTTTTGCTGCTTCAGTGTATTCATTATTTCAGCAAACTCCTGTCCTTTTGACTCAGGTGGCTGGCTACAACCCTGCTTCTCTGTATTGGTTTGACTGGGTAGTTGCATGGCTTGCTGTAAGGCTAATTCTGAATTATTGGTTATCATAATATCTCACCGTTAGTTTAAATTTATGTGGCAGTAGATATCAGCAAATATCGTACCTGTGCTAAAAGGACAAATACTGACTATTTATTTAGCCCTCACTACTACAGCTGCCTATTGTAAATACTGGCAATAAGCCAACCCAGTACACCTGCGAACAAAGCCCATAAAGCTCCGCCTATCACTACACCCAATAAAGGCACGTTCCATATCATCCCTTGCCAGTCTGAAAACATTATATTACCAGCCATGGGTGACATCATGTCGGGCATTGTAATAATGAACAAAGAACTAACAACTAACAACACTCTCGAAGCTGAACGATGCGGCGCACGCGAACGCAAATACATTTTCTCGAATTTTCATCTTACGCCTCCTTAAAGCCAGCATCATAATGGGGTTCTAGGGATTTTCCCCTCTAAAAAGACATAATCCTCTGTAGACCACACCAATAAATGGCTGCGGAGGTGG
>NZ_JANHZQ010000084.1:0-6496 GCF_041414725.1 Alteromonas sp. DY56-G5
TCAATATGAGGCTGATATGGCAAATTTAGGAAAAGCGGCTTAACTGGGTTGTGTGAATTTGCTTGACCACGTCACTTCATCAAACTCTATACCTTTCACAGATTTATCATTTAAAACAACAATACCGCCCTGAGAGAAGTTGATGTTTACTAAGCCTTTTTGATCTGAGTAGTAAGTACTAACAATAGGAGGAGCTTCTCGCCTTTGCTTATTGTCATTTTTTAAGTATTTCGCCCAATACCCTCTTTTATTTTCATTCGCAACAAACAAACCTATCAACTTTGAGGGGTCGTTATCATAAGAACTTAAAATGAGTTCCTTTGCACTTTCTAGCAACTTATATTCATATAAAATAGGAACGTGTGCCGATGGTTTTTTCGGAAGCGCTGGCTTTTCACTTGACTTGTCAGTATAGAAATAATTAGCAAAGGCAGAAATCGGCGTGGTGTTTCGCCAGTTTTCTTTTAGGTGAATTACGTCATCTTTTTCTAGACCCAGTGCATCCATTAAATCTGACTGCGATGAGTTCTCTTCGGTAATCTGCTGATTTTGATCAGCAACGATAAAGAAATTTTCGACATTAAGTGCCTCGACCGCTTCGTACCATTCTGGCGGTAAATCCTGACCTTCATCAATAATAAAGTTCGTTGATGTACACGATGCGCCTAGCTCTTCAAAACGATTAATCAACGCTTCATAGTCTGGTTTGTGTTTTTCAACTTCAGGCATCTTCGCTTGTTCAAAATTTGCCTGCGAGCCGCCCGCTGCTTTGTATTGAAAATCATAAAGCCAAGACATAGCAGTATTCATATGAAAGTTTTCATCAGGCCCGGCTAATACTTTATTTGCATGATTGAGTACATGGTTGTACGACAAGAATAGCGTTTCATTTGTTGCCGCGTATTTTCTAAGGCGCATGAGTGCGACAACAGACTTTCCTGTTCCAGGAGCACCAACAACCAAGTATTGCCCATCTGCAGGTAGTCGAATAGCCATTCTCTGGTCTTTTGTTAATTCATGCTCTTTGGGTAACTCAAAAACACGTGCTGCCATTATTTTTTCACAAACTCCTTCAGTGACGGTATACCTTCATCTGGTTTACCTTTTATGAAAACTCTATCTAGAAATACATTGTTGTAACTACATGAAGTGTCAGGTAAAAGGACACAGCCATGACAGGCTGCACGATTTAACCAAGAAGGCCCTTGCCCTTCCATGTCTCCACACACTGGGTCCATCGAGCACCATTCAAGCTGCTTGAATGCAGAATCTAATAATTTGATAAATCGACGTGGTTTTGCCTGCTCGATTATGCCTCCAAGCGACCCGGCAATGTCAGGTACGGCAGTGTAGATAAGGACCCCGGCCATTTTTTTCTCTGCAGAACTATAAATTCGTTCTTGTAAAGACGCTGCAGGGTAACCCGCTATGGACTCTAGCTCTCTTACAAGTGCATGTGCTAGCGTATGCAGAAGAATGAACCTAGGGGTGGGGATAGCCTCATCCGGCAATATTATTTCTGAATCTTGATATCTCGTTTCTATTTCTGAAGCACGCTGTCTAATAAGAGGATGATGCTCCCACTTTTCAATAATTTCATTATCAAGCGTGAAAAACATACCCTCGCCAAAAAGCTCTATCGCCGGTAACCAGTCAAGATTACCGGTAAAATCTGGATCTACTATTGGTGTGGGATCAAAATCTTCTGCGTCGCTAGCTGCTCGTTGAAAACCTTTATAAACTTCAATAACCCTAAGGCGGTTTACGGCAATTAACTTGTCGATGACGTTAACCTCTGGCCTGATATCACCGCATTCACTCAGTGAACCTAGGTAGTGAGACCATTCGCTAGTTAAATGAGAGGTTATAAAGTCAGCGTTACTATTGAATTTTTGGATTGTAGTGAGCGCCTCGAATTCATCAAACATCATGTCATCGGGTGTAATATTGCTAAAATCTACTGCATCCTTTAAATCACTTCTGTCGATTTCTTCCAATGCACTAAATAGCTCTTCCTCTGAACACTTAAGTTCCCTCATCGCTTTCTTAACTTCTCGTTTTTTCTGCAATGGCCTTTTTGCGTCTTTAATGCCAGCAACCAGCTGTGATTGCTGAGTTAATCTAAAAAATAACGACGTTTTGTCAATATTTGACTCTGGCGGTATTACTAACGCCCTTTCGCTAACTGACGAAAATACTCGTGGATCGTTTACTTCCATAACGGTATACGTAACAGCCTCGCCATTTAACGATTTTCGTTCACGATAACCAGGCTGTTTGTGCACATTTCTTTGAAAATCCGTCATCTCTAACGAATTCTTGGCACCACACTTCTTGCACTGAACTTCCCATCGCCCTCTTTCATTAAGCTCTAGCTTTAGGTAACTCTCGTTCGAGATGGAACGACAATGAGATTGTGCATCGTTTTTTGGATTACGGTGACCAATGTAGTGCCAAGGAACATCAATCAAATCGCCGTAACTACTCACAGCACACCATGTCACCTGACTCAGAGTTCCTTTGTTACACGTCGAGCATTTCAGCTTTTGATTTATTTCAACACAGCTATTCTTCCAAGGTGCGAGATGCAATGTGTTGCATAAATTACATAAAGCCCAGTTCGGAAAACGTACTGTAGGAATCGCGCCACCAGAGATCCTTAGGTTGGCGGTCTCATCAATCGATGCCTCAGGCGGCAACACTAAATTGCTGGATACTTCCAGATGTCGTTTTACTCTTTCAACCGCGTGAAGCTTGGTTAAATTTTTTATAGGCCAAGTCGATGTGTCTTTAACAAACAGTAGATAGTCATTTTGATCTCGTACAATTGAACCTACACCAGCGTGCCCTGTCAGGTGAGAAAACCTTACAGGCGTAAACCATTGTTTGTTCTTCAAAACTCAAGGCCCCCATCCACCTCAAAGAGACCTGTTTTTTCTACATTTCTCATGGAGTTCAACGTCTCCCAAAGCCCAGTTTCGGTTTTAATATCTTCGAAAGAGACCAATAAACTATCAGCAGACTTGTCTTTAGAGCGATACCTTAAGTTCGTTGCTGAGGATGCTTCTTTCTCCCATTCGCGAATAAGACGAGCGATGTGCTCCTCGCACTCTTCTGACAACAGTCTTGTTTCGGTTTTATCCCCCACTAATGCACTTTTAATTCTAATTTTCATCAATCGAATAATTTTTTGTGTTAAGGGATCATCATAAGTAAGTTCTTGCGCATCAGAATTTTTTAACAAGCCTCCCTCGGCATGTCGAAATGCCGATACTAAAGACGCATGGAGTGCTCTTTTTCTAACTTGATGTGTAAAAGGTGTAATGCTTGACGGCTCTACATAACGATAAAACGACTTATGGTAAGCCCTAAAGTTTTCGTAATGAGAGAGACTTCTGGCTTGGGTTTTATAATAGTTTGTGAAAACAATTCCTGGCGTATTGCCTCTACCTACGCGACTGCTGGCCTGAATATATTCGGCAGTCGTCAATGGTTGGCCATTTATTACCATTAACGCTAGCCTTGGTTCATCTAAGCCTACCGACACCATATTTGTAGCTAATACAGAATCTATAGAATGTGCTTTGTTTTCATAACTTGCTTTAAGATCTTGGAAAACTTGCGCATTCTCTTCTGCTGTTTGATTACTGGTCAACGACTTCACCCTCAACTGCCTAGCGGGAAAGAATCGTTGAAAAAGCTCCACATTGTCTTTATTGCCTAGCAAAGTTTTTGGAACTACACCGTTAAAAAACGCGCTACTTTTGGCGCTTTTGTCATCCCTTAAGCTATTCGCAGCAGAGAGATCTGTTTTCTCAAGCTGCTTCATAAATTCGTTAAACAACATGCTGCTCTGAACTTTTGGTACACCACTTTGAAAGTTCGTTCTGCTGTTTCCCACGCCTTTTAAGCTGCCGTGATAAACCATTTGGGTCCACCACGCGTCTTTAAGTTCAGGATCTTCAAAGCAGGCGTTAGGTGCTGATACAAGCGCAGCTGCCAGATGTTCAAGACAGCTAGTGCGCGTTTGCCCGAATGCCATATAGCCCACGTAAAGTCTCCCCGGCTTTTCAGCTAGAGGAACTTCTTTTGCGAAATATGAATCTTTCTGCCTTATACCTACGGGGGGAAATACAGCCGACTTTTCCCTTCCAAAGAGGGCTTGCACCTGTTCTTTCGCTTGTCTGATTGTCGCTGTAGAGGCTATAAATTTTGGATAAACACCTCGCGATACTAGAATAGTTTCAAAACCAACTTCATATAAACCTACTATAGACCCGAGCGCCCCAGAAATAAGATGTAGCTCATCCTGAATTACTAATTCGGGCGGCCTATTTATTGCTCCGCCAAAAAAGGAAACAGCTCTGTCCTCCCAAGGCAGTCGAGCAAACTTGTCTACCGTTGCAATAAGGAGGGTTGGCGGTGAAGCATACAGCGCTTCATCGACTACGCTAAAAGGGAGAATGTTTTTTGTCGCTTTAGCTAATTCACAACCTTCGTGGTGACACTTAAATGAAAAACTATTCTCTGATGCGCTGAAATTATCATGTGAGAATGGCGTAGAGCACCATGGGCATTCCTGTAGAACAAACTTGCTATAGTTCCGATTTTCTAAAGCCTCTAAAGACTGCTTGAAGGTATTCGGTGATGAAGCACTGCCAAGCCAAAGCCCTACACTGAAAGGCTCTTCGCCTAACTCACCTGCCTTGGTACGTATAATTTCTAAAGCCGATACTACCTTACATGCGCGAATGAATTGTTGTGATGTTAGTAATCGTAACGTATACCGCATAATAGCGGCAGTGCCTCCACCGCTATTTTTGTACCTGAGGCGGCGGTAAACAAAAACCAACGCCATGACGCCTAAGTATGCTTCAGTCTTCCCCCCTCCGGTTGGAAACCATATCAAGTCAACACAGTCTCTAAAGTCATTATCTTCATCAATGGAAGACTCAAGCGCTAACAAAACAAATGCTAACTGGAATGGCCGCCACGAATAAGGTTCGCCATTCTTTGGTGGGCCATTTAGCTCCATTTGCATAAGCATTGCTTTGTTTGCTAGCGCAAAAGCTTTTTGAGCGTAGTCATCGTTACGGAGTCTCGATAAACCGCTCCTCATGCGCTGTTTAGCTTCTTCCATACGCTCAACAATGCGCTTAGCGACCTTTACCTCTTCAAACGTTCCTGTTTCAGCTAGTTCGAGCTGACTATCTATCCAGTCTTCGTAGTTATCGATAAATTCACTGAGTTGGGTGAAAACCGACTTATCAGACTCGATAGACTTTAAGAATGAAAAGCTTAGTACTTTGTTAGCTTTACCTGCGTTGGCAGTAACCTGTGGAACTTCGACTATTGGCATGAAGTCACTAAAGAACTCTGTCGTTGTCTCTCCTATTCGCCAATCTACTGCAACACCATGACCAATTGCATAAACGCGCTCATCTTTATAACGTAGTTCTAATTCTTGCTCTTCTTCACTTAGTAATGCATGGCTAACCCTGGGGTAATCTTTGAGAGAATCGGTACTTACGAAGCAACTAAGCTCAGCTTGAAAAATCGAGTTTTTTGCTGTTGCATCTCTTTCCGATTCTTTTTCTTCTTTTGGCTGGGAGCTGATATTGCTTAGTGAAACAGTGACTATTTTTCCTGTTCCGTGCGGCCTTATCTTTACATCTACAACGGCTCTTGTATTCATTACCGTGAAACGTGAAGATTCAGTGAGGGCGACCTCAATTTCTTCTCCACCATCATCAACCAGAGCATTTCGCTTCCACGTCTGACGGTTGTTTTGTTTTCCAGCCTTAGTGAAAGAGAAGCCGGCGTAAAAAACACGAATTGATTGAATTGATTGGTCTAGATAAAAAGAAAAACCCATAGAGGATGGAGGCTGATAGCGAATTTTTTTTGCACCGCTTGCCATTGAGGCATCACTGTCATCATCTTCAGACGTTTCATCGTCTACTGACTCATAGACTGTGCCTGCCGGGTAGAGAATACCGGTTGTATAGCAGTTAAAAGGATTAGACTCCCATAAGGTGTTATCCTTCAAAACATTTCCCGTTAGTGTATCTTTTACCCAGCTAACTAAGCTCTGTCTCGCTTTACTATAATCCGTCATACAACTCCATCCCTGGTTTCACGCACTTACAGAATGACTCGATAAAATTTGAATACTATTGAAAAATTAGGAGTTCAATTTCTTTGATTTAACTAAATTATAATTTAACAGCCATTTTTATACTAGACTAAAGTATAGCATTAACGCGTTAAGTCTCTGAGCTATATATAAAAGTGCAATATGGCAATGATGGCTATACCTAAAGCCTTGAAGAAGCCTATACAATTAAAATCAGTTTTCTGTCGAAATAAGGATATTACTTATGAGCTTACAAAGAATAAAACCCGCAAAGCAAGGAGAGCTAGGGAAACTGCGAATAAGTCCCGCAGTTTAACGCTTAGTTAAGCCGCAGCATCACCTGCCTAATTTTTAAACTCT
>NZ_JANHZQ010000085.1:0-6249 GCF_041414725.1 Alteromonas sp. DY56-G5
TTCACTAATATCTAACTTACCGCTCCCTGTTATATTTTTATGAAAAACTGAGGCGACAACTATCCTGACACAGGGGGGTCCCGTAAGCGATCACTTTTGTTCCTGTAAACGATCACTTTAATTCCTGTATATGGTCACCTTATATCCTGTAAATGATCACTTTAGTTCCTGTAAGTGATCACCTTCAACCGATGTAGCCCCTTATATATGGGGGATAGGAGACGCCTAAATATTTAAAATAAGTAAAGACTTAAAGTAATAAACAACGTCGTTGTCCATACTCAATTTTTAGAGAAATTAGTGAGCTGGTTCTCAAGTGTGTCTTGTGCAGATAGGCACTTTGAAAGAGCCGTTTCATTCAGGCCGCATAATTTGGCCATCTTAATGAATTCATTAACAGTAGGTGATGACCTATCAGACTCGTAGTTCTTTATTGTTTTTGCACAAACATTCAATTCTTCAGACAATTTTTTTTTAGTAAATCCACCATAAAGCCTCAGAGCTTCAAGGTCTTTGCCAAGAATATACATAATACTTCCCTGTTAAATACAACTTTCCATCAAATTTCCTGATTTTTATCAATGCCTTACTTTTCTTTTAACTAATAAGGCAAGGATAAGAAAATGAACGAAATTAATTATCGGTATTTCAACTTTTCACTTAATGATAAACAAAAGCAAGCTTTTAACACTTTTTATGACAGTAGAACTGCACAGGTAATAATCAATAGTAGCCTGAAAGTGTTTTGCGTTGAGAGAGATAACCAAACCGGGAGTGGCTGGAATATTGAGTGTATCTCTTGGTCTGAAAGAACGGTTATCGAAAAATTTGCGATACGCTCAGTCTCTGCATGGACTCAACAGATTAGGTATAGGGGCAAAGGGGTAAAGCCAAGCGTCTATCTTAGCAATATTGAGAAAGCTTTAGAGTCTCCAACTAAACTGGATGCAGAAGCCTTATTTCCTGTTATGCAAAATATTAAGCTACATAAGTCGATACTAGAGGAAATACAGGTCCCTGAAATGAAGGTAAGGGCTCGTGAATTGCTCCAGGCTACTAAATCTATTTCTTTAGTTGAGAATGGTAATGTGATGGTAGGAGTTCCCAGAAGCGAAGAAGACTTCTCTAAGTCGTTCATGTTTTTAAGATGTGCATTGCCAAATATAAGCCCCTCCAAGATTAAATATGATTCTGAAAAAGTAGGGAAGTTGATCCCCGTTTTCTGGAAGTAAATTTAAACACTTAAGCCCTAATACATCGCCCATCAGAACAATAAGAACTTTTGGAGTCTATATGCTCACCACAAAGAAGATACAGTCCCATTTTGTAGACATTATCGCCATAACGGAAACAAGGTATCCACTACAACAATGGTTCCATAAAACACCCACTTTAGAAGTAAGTCCTTTGAAAGGTAAAAACGGAATAGCATATTCAACTGGCAATATAATTATTAACTCAGCATTCCTTTCAACTTCAGCAGTCGGCTGTTTGAGAAAAACCATTTGTCACGAAATAGCTCACCTTGTTGTAGGTATTCAGCAAGCTCATAACCAAAAATGGGAAAGTGTTTTTGATGAGTTGTGCTCCCTTTCAGTAGATTTGCGTTCTGGCGGCCATGAAATTGAAATGCAGCAGGTCAAAGAAAATATCCCCTACAAGTATAGGTTACTCGGCTATCTAACTGATGAGCGGGTTCTTGACTTAGGAGGTGCCTATCGTCGAACGAAAAAGTATCTCAGTTATGATGGAAACCATTCGTTTTTAGGTGTCCGAATAACAAGCTACAAATATGTAGATTACAAAGCACCTCTACCCAAGGAGATTATCCAAGACAAGCACCTGAAGGAGCTAGTTTGAGTTTTTAACTAGAAAAGGAGACTACTTCACAAAGGGGGTGTATTCCCTCTTTTTTGTCTTTTTTAATTCTTCATGCATTTTGAATCATATCGATTGGTGAATGTGGAAAGTAAATCGGTGAATAACGTTCAGTGACTCCACTAGCCTTAAGAAAAAAGTTGTTTGGAGAATGCAGTGGGATTAAGCGATATTTTAACTCAGTGTTTAGAGTATAAGGGCAAATATCTGTTTGTTAGAGAGCAGTTGCCAAGTAAAGCATATTCAAAATTGAAAGGGTTATTAGAGCGTTTGGGCGGCAAGTGGTCCAAGAATCATCAAGGGTTTGCTTTTACAAGAGATCCTAAACTCGTTATTGAGCGTGTTCTTGCATGTGGCGCAAGGAATATTAATAAATTTCACCTATACCCAAGTACTGAAGCAGTATTTGAACACATGGTAAGTTGGACTGCTTTAAACTACTTAGGGGCATCAGGAAAAAGAATTAAAGTTCTAGAGCCCAGTATAGGTACCGGGTTTCTAGCTAACTCTCTTTTAGCATACGGAGAGAAAGAAAATCGTTCCTTTGATATTCAAGGTTATGACATCGACCCAATTAATGTGGTTTGCTGCGAAGAGCAGGGTTATCAAGTAGAGCAAAAAGACTTTCTTACTGTAGAGCCAAGCAAAGAGTTTGATTTAGTTATGATGAACCCACCATTTAATCGAAATGAGTTCATAAAGCACATTAGACATGCATTAAAGTTTCTAACTCCTAATGGAGTTCTAATTTCTGTTATCCCAGTAGGTTGGCTTGAGGATATCAATTCCAGCGACAGAGAATGGCTTCTAGAGCGAATATGCTGTGACAGCAATGATTCCCTTGTTAAAGGGGACTTTTTACCTCCAGGGACGTTTGAGGGGACCTCAGTTGAAACCACAATTATCCAACTGAATAGCGATATTGCTCACGATAAATTGATTACTTCAGATTTTTTCATTGAATCGAGAGTAACTACGTTCAACACAATATTATCTAATGACGTTGAATGTCTGGCATTGATCGAGGCTCCAAATATTGAAAGGATTTCTCCAATTGATGTTGTCGATAAGGTTTTGAGAGCTGATGAAGAGCATTCTTTACCAAGATGTTTGAAGGACCGGTTCGTTAAAGAAGTAGGGTATTATTTTGACGAGCCCGGGCTTATAACCACACTACTTTCCATGCAAGACCTTTTATTCCGAGAAGCTGCATAGTTTCCTTCTGGTTTGACATATGGGTGTGATGTAGAACATTACATCCATGGCTCACTTAACGAATTAAATGTGAAATACAAAAAATACAAATCAGAAAACAGGTTTCCTCTTTTGGCTCGTTCTATGGGTAAGCTTCATAAAGTGGAATATTTAGGGTTTTCTTCAGAAGCCACCCGCTTGCTTTTTGATAAATTTGATATGGTTTCTATTGCGATGTTTGCCAATAGGCCTGATATCACACTCTGCGCAAAAGCCTACGCTGGAGATAGCAGAATTGAGCTTGATGATGCGTCTACGAAAGAGCGTCCTTTTTACAAGATTTATGTTGAAACACAAAAAGATGAGTATCACCAAGTCGAGAGGGTATTTTGCAGTGCACATGAGGCAGATGTGTTTATTAAAACAAGAACTGGCGTAGAAGTTATGGATACAATTCGATGCGGCGAAGTCCATTATTTTATTGTTTGTTCCTCGAAAGCATCGAAACCCTTGGAAGATTTATTATGAGTGTGAAAATTAGAAATTTTGGAAACGATAGAGTTGTCCATTCTAAAACTGAATTAGTGGACTGCCTTGTTAATAATTACAAAAATAACTCAGTCTCGCTCCAATATGTTACTCAATCTGGGGCGACATGTATCGATTTCATCGATGTCAGTTTAGATGGAACGGTCACAATGTCATATGGTGATAAACACTTTGACTCAACAAAATATTTTTTCGCTTAGTATCTACTGGCAATAACAAAGAGAATTACACTATGAATGGAATATCACTACTTAATCAATTTGAGCTTCTTCCTGGTTTCGAACAGAAACGCGCGGCAGTATTCGATAGCGGCGCTTCAGAGCTTGAGCATATGAGAAACGCGATTGCAATGGGGTACGAGCTCGACAATCTACGTTTGGGCGCCAAGCACCCAACAAGAGATGGGGTTTGGGCGTTTGCGTTTATAGTGGATGCCGGTGAGGGCGAATACCTCGTAGGTGCGGAGAGTGATGCGCTAGGTTGTGCCAGTGAAATTGTAGCAGATGAGAAATTGGTGATAGAACGAGTTAAGCATTATCTTTCTTTGATGTTTAAACCTACAGTTGAACTCGGGACGAACCAAGGAGGCCTTCACTAGTATGAACATGTACGATGCACTATTTGAAGAATTAAAAAACATACGAAATTCTAAAGGTACCTATGAAGTTGGTTTAGCTGATGCAATTGGCTTCGTAAAAGATAAGGGCGGCAACGTGGCTTATGAAGAAGGGCAAACCATCTTATCTCTGCCAGGCGTTACAGCTTATTGCTTTAAACTATTCCCCGATATTGACCGGTTCTACTTCGAGATATAGGGTGTTCTGGTCATCTCTTCTACCATTTTCTTAAATTCTACTTATAGAAAATAATCTATTGCCCAATTTTTCTTTGCGTTAACATTCTCCATAAACGCGTAACCGAGCGCACTAAATTAATAGGAAACTCTGTTTATGGAAGAACCAAAAGAAACACTATGGCGATATATGCCCTTTGCCCAGTTAGTAAGAATGCTCCAGACTCAAAAGCTCTGGGTGTCTCATGTTTCCTCATTCGAGGATAAGCTCGAGGGCACCCTCGATCTAATTCATTTAAAAATACATCCTGATGCTCGGAAAAACGCACTCGAAAATCTGTCGACCGTATACAGAAATACATATGTTAGTTGCTGGCATTCCGCTTCTTCAGAAAGTCTCGCAATGTGGCGCCTTTATGGGGGACAAGGCTTTTCTGTTGCCGTGCAAACTGAATGGATGAGGTTAGCGCGAACCATTGAAGGTGTACTCGATTACAAGACTGATTCGATTGGAATTATTGGGGCTGTAAACTATGTTAATCCCTTCGACGGCTCCCCAGTTGAGAAAACCAAACCCAACCCTTTAGTAATTCCTATGGGAGTAAGAAACCTAGCGCCGGCGAATTACTTTCAGTTTCTTATGAGAAAATCGAGTGCTTTCGCGTATGAGAAAGAATTCAGAGCGGTATTTGACCTCAAAGGCCAAGAGGGTAGGGGGGTTGATGTACCTTTTAAACCTGAATATCTCATTACTTGTGTTTATGTTTCCCCTGAAGCAGATGATTGGATGATAGAAACTGTAAAAGAGTTAGTCCACCAGCAGTTCGGATTAACTCATATCGATGTTAGGCGTTCTGATATTTCTCCTCACTTCCGTGGACACAACGCATAATAATGCTTTATAGCTCTTAACAGACAATCAATAAATTAGACAGGAATTACGTTCAAAATGGATTATAGAAATGCTTCAGATGAACAGCTTGTAAGAACGATTGGCGGTGGCGCTATGCCAGGGGCAATGGCCTTTGAAGGATGCCAAGCTGAACTTAATAGGAGGCTGGCTGAAAAGTCAGTTAATGTTGCTACTAAAGCTTTATGGATATCGGGCATTTCTGCCTTTGCGGCACTCTGTTCTGCAGTGACATCAATATTTCAGTTACTAGGTTAGTTTATGTTTGAGACTGTAGTAAAGGTTATAAATTTCGTAAATTGGAGTTTGGTCGTTGCCATGATTGCGGTTGGAATAAGCTCCTGGCAAATGTGGGTACAGCGAAAGCATAATCGTGTTTCAGTAACGCCACATCTGTCTGAGCATACTCATACAAGTGTGAATAATGGTGTGATTTCGCTTCAATTTAATGTAGCTAATAATGGAATTGGGCCGGCCTTTATCAATTCTTTTACGGTTCTACATAATGGGAAGAAATTAGATAAGGATACCGATGTTCCTAAACTAGTAGCGGAGCGCTCTGGAATGAATGTAGTTGATCGTTCGACGCACTGGCTTGCTAAAGGGGCATCTTTAGCTGTAAACGAGAAACTTACTTTATTTTCTCTAGATGTCAGGCAAGGAAGTAAATGTCTCAAACAGGAGCTTGAGACGGCATTTAATGAATATGATTTAGTGATTGAATATTCAAACGCCTATAAAGAACGCTTTGTTTTTGATACTAGAGAAGATTAAAACAGCAGTGAAACGGGTTAAATAAGCTTTAGAAGGCTCGAAGGAGATGGCCATACTATATCCATTTTGTTCGAGGAGACTGTAACTAATTTTGTGTAACTGCCTATCTCAATTTACTCTATAGAGAGTTAAGGATAGGCAGATGAACATG
>NZ_JANHZQ010000086.1:0-6205 GCF_041414725.1 Alteromonas sp. DY56-G5
CGAATATATGGCAGCAATGAATCACGTTATTAAATCAACACGGTGTCTTGCAATCGGAGAGGGTCCATATATGGTATTGGATAGGCTATACGTAGTCATATGCTTTCGCGTCAACAAAGGACGCATAGCGCTTTGCCTTTCTGTCTAAGGCTAAAGCCATTATAAAGAATGAATTACAATGCAAAAAAACAACACGTTATTGATTAAATCCATGTCATTTGCGCTTTCTATTTTCTTTACTTCTCATCGAAGGGCGAGCACGTTCAACATAACTAGTTTTATCACAGGTACATTCACATCGAGCGCTCTCTTACTAGCCGGCGCTACCCTTTCATGGGCACATGCCGCTGAGACATCCTTATCAGCAACGCCAAGCATTTCGATATACGTTAGCGACGCCAATGGGGAGCCTGTGAAAGATATGGTGTTAACCCTAACGCCTAACTTTACGCTTGCATCAACACCACAGCGTGAAGAAGAGCCCGCCATAATGAATCAAATCGATAAACAATTTGCGCCTCACGTGCTTGTTGTTCAATCAGGCACAGATATTTCGTTTCCAAACGCAGATAATCTTTTTCATCACGTGTATTCTTTTTCCCCTACAAAACAGTTTGAGCTAAAACTCTACAAAGAGTTTACCGCTGAACCGCTTCGCTTTGAGCAAGCTGGTATTGTAGATATTGGCTGCAATATTCACGACTGGATGCTGGGCTATATTGTGGTAACCGACAGTCCATTTTTCGCAAAAACCGATGAAGAAGGCGTAATGAATGTTTCACTTCCGGTAGGCGAGTACAGTGTTATGACCTGGCACCCGCAGCAACCTGATGTGAAACTATTTAACAGCGCAACATTGCATATCACCAACTCACAAGAATACAAATTTGTTCTTGATGCAGTTTTCAGTGACGATGACTTCGACGAAGGATTTGGCGATTATTAATGCGTAATGTCTTTGCCTTAACCGTCTGTTTGCTTTGCACGAGTTTAACACTTCAGGTTCACGGAGAAACCAAGGCCCTAGTAAGAACAAGCTTTGTGGCAAAAGATGATTCGCGGAGCTTTCAGCAAATGGGGGCCGGCCATCAGCGTTATGAAAGTAACGGTATACAGCTCTCTCATGCTGTAGTAATAGCTGACTTTATGTTAGCGGATAGTTGGTCGGCAGTTGGCGTCATCAATGGTTATAGCGATGGGGAACAAAAGGTTGGATTTTCCGAGCTTTATTTAAAATATCGCCCGTTAGTCGCATCCAGCATAAAGCCTGAAGTAAAAATAGGGGCATTTTTTCCCGCTCTCTCAGCGGAAAATACTGACGCGGGTTGGTTATCGCCTCATTTTCTGAGTAACTCAGCAATTAATAGTTGGGTGGGTGAAGAACTAAGAACGGGCGGCATCGAAGTAAGTCTGCGACAAAATGGCAGGCAAATAAGAAGCCACTGGTCATGGAAAGTATTGGGCAGCGTGTTCAAAGGTAACGATTCCACCGGCACTCTGCTTTCTTGGCGAGGGTTTGCCCTTCACGACAGACAGTCCGTTTATAATGATCGCGTAAACTTCCTCCCCATTCCCGGCGTCGTCGATGAAGATAAGTTAAACGCACCGGCATGGACGGAACCCTTCAGGGAAATTGACAATCGGTTTGGGTACTACGTAGGAGCTCACTTAGCCTATGCTAGAAAGGCCGAGTTACGTTATTACTATTACGACAATAATGCAGACTCGAACATTGTTGACCCAGACCGCATTTATGCCTGGCATACGCGCTTTCATTCATTAACACTGCGATATTTACCACGACCTGAGTTAACGGTGTTTTCTCAAGTGCTACTAGGTGACACTTTGATGGGGGAGCATATCGTAGACAACGATTTTTCCAGTGCGTATATCGGTGCGGCATACAACCTAAAGCAATTAGGCTGGGAAGATTTAACTTTAGCCATGCGTGGGGACTGGTATCAGGTGGTAGATAACGATGATGTTGTGCATGACCCGAATGGAAGCAGAGGTAACGCCTTTACCGTTAGCGTAAGGTACGACATTACCGCTTATTTATCCGTTAGCACAGAGTGGCAATTAAATTCAGGACATCAGGAGAATTTGCGTTTTTTCCAATCCGACGAGGACTATAGAGAACAACTATTTCAACTGGCGTTCACTGTAACTCTGTAGCGAAGCGACTGGTGTTCGTCCTACCCTTTCGCCACTTCAATTAAATCAAATTTTGTTTCGCTGTCACCTTTCACCATCACCTGACACTGTCCCCAAGAGTTTGGAATTTGCCAGACATGCGCTTCGGCAACCGTGAATTTTTCTCGATGAGTATCACAACGGACTTCAACGGTATCAAGCTCGCCTTGGATGTTGCCAAAAGCAAACTTACTTCGCACAAGAGTGTGGAACCAATTCCCATCACTTCCTATCGTTACGGGCACGGTTAAGTTTTGCTCAGATGCAATAGATTCTTCAATCTGACTAATTAGCGGCGCGATCTCGCCAATACGCGTTTCTTGCGCTTCCATGTCTTGAAGTGTGGTGTAGGATTTTAATGCTTCTGCATAATACCCGCGCTGAGCATCGAGTATGATTTTTCTCTGAAGGGCGTATGCCACATAATCTTCATCGAACACCATGTTATTGAAGCGCTTACTACCGTTGCTGGCAAGTAATCGCGTTAGGCTTTGCGCTTCCCTCTCTACGTCCCCTTGTTTGCTCGCTATATGCGACTCCAAGTTTAGCAACCACGTATTTTCATAGCGGTTTAGCGTATCCCAGCCTAGAAGCTCTTTAAGTGCTTCATCAGCCGCGTCAACATCACCCGCATTAAAGTGCTCGTCTGCGTCTTTATAAGCTTTAATAAATTTGCGTGTGGCACCGCTTTTTCCGCTTATAGCGAAATCCATTTGGACTGCTTGATGACACTGCTGGGTAGGTTCGCCATCTTTGATCGCAGGGTTATATTGCCATTTCTTAACCGCTGACAGTGCACTGCGTTTGAAAGAGGGGCTTCCAAAGAAGTCTTCTACAACAGGGTCTTTCACTCTCCCTTCTTCGTCGATAACGTAGCTTAGCCTAACCCAACCTTCTCGGCCTTTTCTAATGGCTTGAGATGGGTATCTAGGATCGACACGTTTCAAAGGCGTCGCGGGTGTAAATGCGCTTATGCGCTCTACTTCATCAGCTTTCGATTCTGCGAGCGCTTTTTCTTCAAGATCATCACATGGGATACTCAGTTCCTGTGCAGCTGCACTTGCCGTGAAACCTGTAGAGAGCAAAGCCGCTAAAACGAGCGACGGCTGGATTCGCTTAACAATACTTTCCTGGGCTGAATATTCTGTTCTTACTGCTTTTTTCCATAAATCCTGTTTCATATTCATCATCCTTAATAATGGCTAAACATTACGAGCGAATTAGCGCTAATTCTATTTTTTAGACGAACTCTCAAGCGACGCATCGGGTACGTTTTTGATCATCATTTGTTCTTTGCGTTTTATCATCATCTTAGCAAGCCTACGCATGCTCACCGTGGTGTCTTTTTCATCTACGATATCGACACCTAACAAGCGTTCGAGCAGGTCTTCTAGCGTAAGCACCCCTTCTAAACCGCCGTACTCGTCAACCACCAGTAACATATGCACGTGCTTATTGATGAAGTGCTCGAAGGTGACTGACAGCGGCATAGTGTTTAACACGGTAACCATATCTTTTGCGTATTCAGAAAGCGGCTTATCGGTGTTACCTCTGGCTTGTGCCACCAATAAATCAGAACGCATAACAAAGCCGGTAATGTTTTCTGAGTCGCTGTCTTCAAACACAGGGATACGAGAAAATTCTATATTGGCGTGCTTGTGGAAAAAGCCTTCTACCGTCATCGACTCCGACACTTTAAATAGCGCCGTGCGGTGGGTGATCGCATCTTTCACTTTCAGCTCGTGCAAACTTAACAAGCTTTGCAGAAACGCCGCTTCGTGATTCGCTAGCTGACCTTCCTGCCCCGACAACTCTGCCATGGCGTGTAGCTCACTACGGCTTAACCCGCGAAGTGGGCTGTCTTCTTTAAAGCCTTTCGTCATTAGCTCAGACATTTTAACGAACGGCATAAGTACAATTGAAAGGTATTTAAGAAAATATGCGGTTACTGGCGCTAGTGTTCGCCAATAGGTTGCACCAAGTGTTTTAGGGATAATCTCAGAAAAAATAAGAATAAGGAGTGTAAGGACTGCTGAAATAACGCCTAGATAGGCGTCACCAAATACTGCTGCCGCTTGCGCACCTGCCCCGGCAGCCCCCATAGTATGAGCAATAGTGTTCAGCGTTAATATTGCTGATAAAGGCGTATTTATATTATCGGTTTGCTTACGTAGTAGCGCACCACTGGGCTTACCCTCTTTCTCTAACACAGAGATATAAGCGGACGAAACACTCAGAATCACAGCCTCTGCAATGGAGCACAAAAAAGAAAAGCCCAGTGCAATGAAGACGTACACAATAAGTAAAAGCATGTAGTTATTCCAAGCGTCCTTGTAGGTTTAAACGCGTTTTAATTTTAATAAGTTGAACGACTATTATGGATAATAGAGCGGGATATACAAGCGCTCTATGAATATCATTTGAGCGCTTTATTATGAAAGGCATCCGCTGGGCTACTGTTAGCCGCAGCACGCCGAATGTTGCTCTTGGTTATGACGGTGTTGCTGCAGCTTTTTCAGACCCAGCCTTAACATTAACCCCGCCAATAAAATCGCGCATAGCCCATAAATCACCTGAACGTCTGCACCGTGCTCATGAACATGGCTTTGCGTTTTGATCATAGAGGCTAAAGAAAACGAAGATACTAGGTAGTTCAGTGCGTAACCAAAACCAATACTCGCAGAGATAACACTGAAAAGGTAAAGCACTAACGTTCGCGTGCCCATTTCTTGTTTGATCATTCCCATCGTTGATACGTTAGTGGCTGGTCCCGCCATTAAAAACACTAAAACAGCACCGGGCGATAGCCCCGCCGCAAGAAACCCAACCGCGAGTGGCGTTGATGCTGTAGCACATATGTACATAGGAATGCCGATTAGCGCCATCACTAGCATGGCGACCACGCCATCACCCCATTGCGTTAAAAAGTCGGTGGGTACCCACGTTTTAATTGCCGCGGCAAGTGCTAATCCAATTAATAACCATATCACAATGTCTTCAAGTAACTTGCCACTGGCATATGAAAGCACGCTTGAGACTTTCGAAGGCGAAGACTCTTGTTTGGGCTTGTCTGTGCTTTCGTGGTTATGAGCATGTGTTTTTTCGCTTGCACAACAGGACGTGCTGGCCTGTATTTGCGGCTCTGGTTTAGGTGCTTGCTTTGAACCACAGCACGATGACTGCGTCGCCTCAGATTGTCGTTGTTGAGCCTCTTCTGCTTCTGCGAAAAAACGCACCATCAATCCAGCATAAATAGCGCTTGTAATGGCCGCGATGGGTCTAACAATGGCATACAACGGTCCAAGCAATGCATAGGACACAGAAACACTGTCTACGCCCGTCTCGGGCGTAGACACTAAAAACGAGATAGTGGAAGATTTAGATGCACCGCTACGTCTAAGCCCAAGTGCCGCTGGGATAACGCCGCAAGAGCACAGAGGTAAAGGCGCACCAATAACCGCGGCCTTTGTAATTGAGCCAAACGATGAGCTGCCCATGTGCTTTTCCAAAAACGAAACGGGTACCAATTCGTGCATGATACCCGCCACCAGCAAACCGAGAAGTAACCAAGGCGCGGATTCAACGAAAAGTGCTAGGAAATTTTGTCCAAGTAAAATGATATCTGACACAAAGCCTCACAGGTTATTTTGTTGAAAAGTCACTTTGAAGAACGCGGCTTTTGACAACAAAAATAACGGTGTTTTAGAACGGTAAGTATAATAACAGATATGCTGTATGACAGAAAATCAGCAAAACTGATTAACCTGATTTATGCGAGTGCGTTTTGCTTTTAAAGGAAAGAAAAATGGCCAGCACAAATGCACTGGCCGAATGTTGACTGTCTCGAAAGTGTGATTTTAAACCACGAGGTCAACCATGAAAGTTTTTGTTGCTAGGGCCTGTTGACCTTTGTTGTACATTTTTGCAGCGGTCGTTGTGCCATCTAGACAAGGCGAATGTTTGACGGTTTAGTGGTTCTAAATCGAGAACATTCAACGCAGTATAGATGGCA
>NZ_JANHZQ010000087.1:0-6024 GCF_041414725.1 Alteromonas sp. DY56-G5
TCATGTTCATCTGCCTATCCTTAACTCTCTATAGAGTAAATTGAGATAGGCAGTTACACAAAATTAGTTACAGTCTCCGGAGTTATTGACGGTCTTCCGCTATCGCTACTAGACCATCAATCATCATTTAGGTGCTATTGTTTTCATATAGAAATTTTAAGCACTCTTTCAGTGCTGCTGAATAATGCCTGTATATTGAGCCTCTATTTAAAGTTCTTCTATATTAATATTTTTTTCTTGAGTCGCTTCTCTACTCCCCATGTTACTGGACGTCCGGGAACATCGCCAAAAGGTGCGTCCGGGAACACTTTTTCAAAATTTTTGGTTTTTGTGTGTATTGGCTCTACTCCCCACGTTACTGGACGTCCGGAAACACCCTGTTATAGGCATTCAATTCCCAGCGAATTCTACATTTTTGATAGATTCATGACTTAGGTTAGTCTTCTTAATCAGTGAATCGTCTACTCCCCCCGTTACTGGACGTCCGGGAACGCTTGTTTGTGTACAGTGCTTTATGAATACCATAGAAATTCAGGAAGAAATAACGTGGGTTATTATGCGGTACGTAATTCATTACATTGGCCTGCGTGTTTTGAAGCGAAGTGGATTAAAGCGCAACATTGAATACTGCTCTAGAACTACTACAAGAACCCTGATATTCGCTAAATTTCGTCATTTTGCCCGATACGGCAATATTTTTGCCGTTTGGGGTTCTAATGAAGAGCTTTAGTATTAGATGAGCCTACGAATACCCCATATGACATTTTTTTGGACATCTGGGGGCTTTGTCTGCTCAGAAAGGCATAAAAGGGAAAAGCGAGTCCCCATATGTATTTTTTTTTGCTTTTTGGGGGATTTCCCTCAAATTTTGAGATTTAAAATGCTCAGTTACTATCAAGTATCAAAATAGGAGTATTTTATGAAACAGAATTTAAACAATGCCATTCCACATGAACCAACTAAGCTTGCTCTTTCAAAAGGTGAAGTTGAGCTTTTAGAAACTGCTTTCAAAAAATTGGGGAGGAATAGCCATCTCACTCCAGTACAAAGCAAAATGAGTTCCCTTAGAATAGGCGCGAACGCGAAAAGAATTTATCAGCAAGTTTTGATAGCAAATGGTGTCAGGTTTGAAGTCTAGAACAAGGCATTCTGATTATCGAGATAAGTCACACAGCATGCTGATAATCATCATTCTGATAACCTTTACTGTTATGGCTTTCACTGGCATAACTTGGTTTTGCCTTAATTTTTTGCTCGAGATTAGACACGCTATAGATTATGAAAAAATCCAAAGCATGCTGACGGGGTATAAAATTGCAGGAGGTTTAATAACACTGTTCTGGGTCAATCTATATATAACTCACAAGTACAAAAATAGCAGCTCATATACTTTGTTTTTTGATATGCCAGCGTTGGTGTTTCTACTCTTTGGGGTTGGATACTTTGCTGTCTGGCTTACACAGTATATTGCTGAAGAAGAAATCCCCGATGATTGGAAGGCCTGTTCAAGATTAACTAGTTTAATTACGACCGGACAAGGTTATAAGAAACATACCGACTTTTTGCTGTTTAATGAACGAATACCAATTGAGTTTAAACATTACTACAAAGCGTTTATTCCACTGGAGATGTGCGCTTTAAACGAATACAGAGCTCTTATTGAATCGACGTCAGACGTGACAGTCTTTGATGCTTTGTCAGGATTAATAGCTATTACTCAAGTTGAGGGAGCGCTTGATTCTGCGCAAGAGTACCCTTTGCATCAATTGGTTATTTCAACTTCAACTGTAATGGAAGATAGGTTATACGAAGCGTACCTTAAGTTTAAAAATCTAAGTTTAAGGAAGAGGAGTGCTGCAGAAAACCAACTCTATAAGTCTATCTATAGAGAAGTAGGTGTTCATGATATTGCGGCAATATCATCTGAATTACTTATAAAGGAAGTGCAGAGAAACAATGAGATCTCAAGCAAAGAGCTGTTCTTCAAATTCACCAGACAGAGGTTGAATGGGCTAGACTACTCAAACTTTAATGATTATGAGAAAGATGCAATAGCTAAAGCCATAGTCTACTCAAAGGGTAATCTGAGAATTTTTTATAGTGAACTGCAAGAGACTGAAACTTCGGCTTTGCCGCTAATTGAAGTGGTTGGAAAAGGTGAGGCTGGAAAAGGTTTTACGAATGCAATGTTTATGAAGATGATTTCCCCATTATTTGTGACAATCCTTTGGTTGAATTTTACATGGATATTAATTAAAAGCTGGTTCATTTATATGTCACTTTGTCTTCGGTTCATAGGAAGTAGATCTAAAAAGACAATATAAGGCTCAAAGAAATAGTATTTGTTTAGTTATTAATACCAGTTCAACTTTTCTAAAGTTTCCTTTCAAGACAATAGTTCATGGTAATCACAAATTGCGCCTTAAGTGGAGTAGCCTTAAGTGGAGTAGGTCATATCTGATCTGACAGTTTCGATGAATAGGTTTAGGCTCTACCTGACAGGCAGCTATGAGCGTATAGCGGACCTTGACCACAGCAAATGCGCTGATCCGCTTCAGACAAAAAGCGGACCTTCAGCGCCCGCGTAATGGGCTGGTATGGAGCGCCAACGAAAACCCAGTCCCATCTGACGCGCTTTTTAAATTTCTGTGGTGGATATAAAAGCCACTACCAACTCCAACACTATTCCTATTACGCACTAATTCTCTCTTGGTAGGCTCGTGATTCTGACATAGCGAATATTAAGGTAATCCCAACCATCTTCAATCAACTCACGAAATGTGTGTAGATAATCGCTAGCTAAATCATGACCGCTAAAATGTTGGTGAGGTGTTTCTAGGTCTAATGCAGCTTCATCTGGGACTAGGTGGAAAAATTCGCGTCTAGGGTTTACTCGGTGCCCTCTCATAATTTCATGAGCTGCTTCTTCTGCCAACTTCATATTTGGTACATGCCACAAATACTTAAAGTACATGGGCATCGCCGTACCTGATGAGTGTAATTGTTTAACCCTTCTGGCAGGGTTGACTGAAAGCCCTATCTTAATTTCATTCGGGTTTGTTTCATTAACAAGAATGTAAATATACCCTGGTCCGCTAGGTGACTGGCCAGCCATTAAGTAAAATCTCTATATTAAGTGTTCTTGAAAAAATGGAGTTTCAGGTATGCCCTCACTGCTCCTGATTGAAATTTTACAGCTTATTACTGCGACTTCATATTAACACTCGTTTCCCTTGAAAAACCATATTCTGTGGTTCCAGGGGAAAAGACAAGTGTCTGCTTTACATACTCTTCTGCCATTTAATTGCAAATATTTGAACGACTGCTTTTGGCACATATGCGCCTGTCAAATTTCATTGAGTCCAATTATTAGAATCTGACAGAACACTGGTTTTTAAAAAAACATTAAACCTACGCTAACCACTGCTCGAGTGACTTATCTTAAGATGGAGTGCATTTTATTAGGTCAAGCAATGCAATAGCTTCTTATACCAAATCAGCAGTAATATTTAATCGGCATTAAGAAGAGTCAGTTTGACTTCAAGCCATTGGGGTTAGCGTTTTATACTAGTTTTGGGTAGGTTGAAAGTTCTTATTAACTTTTTTATCAAACAGAAGCTTAACCTTACCTACATCAATCGTGTTTGCTTTAACAAGGCCAGCATCCCCTCTTCCAAATCTGCCTTTTCCATAGTGTTCACTTGCGGTCAAATCGTTGCCATGACCTACAATTGCTGCAATGTGAGACAGTGGGGTTTTGGCGGATTTGAGATTTGCAATGCATTGATGTCGATAAGTATAGAGGGAGATCTTTTTGCGTTTATCTGAAAATAAACGATTCACGAGCCTAGAAAAAGCCTTTCTGAGTACTTCATAGTAATCTTCAAAGCTAACCGAATCATTCTCTGTTGTCCTGGCCTTATTAACATGAAGTAAAGCTAATCGAATAGCGAGAATACTTCTCTGGCTTACTTCACTGAGGTCTACAAACCTAAATTCACCAAATGAACGTCCATTAGTGTTTTTTGCATTTCGGATTTTGAGGACGGGGTAACTTCCAGAGTAGTGCCCAAGATGTTCCTGTATCTCAGAATGTAACTCCTGCTGGTTTATGTAAAGCTTGGCTGCTTTCATCTCTATAGGTCGTAAACCTGTAGTTAGTATCAGCTCGGTTATAGGCAATAGCTGTAACCCCCAAAAATCCCCAACATCATGTAGAGTCTCAAGTTCTTGTCTAATTGTATCTTCCTCTTTTTTAGTGAGGTGTTTCTTTTTGCATGCACTTGTTTTATTTGGCTTTTTAATTGCTCCCTCACTTGAGATTGCTAATAATGAATCTGCTAGATGTTGGATGTTGTTTTTTTCTAAATACCAGACTAGAGCTGCTTTTTTCTTACGCCATGTTGAGGTTGATATTTGGCTCTTTTCTGACAAGAGTTGTTCAACGAGTTTTTTATAGTAATTTTCATCATTTATCTCTAGACCACATCTTTTAGTAAGTGTTGCCACTCTCGACTGGTAATCCTGGATTGTTGAATCCGCCTTAGTTCTATTTATGTTCATGCTTAACCTCAATTTGAAGCACTCACTCTACTTTTTATTAATCTTGTATAAATCAGAAATGTTAAATAAGTCGGATAATTGGTTTCTACTCAATGAAACACTTTGTATCGTTTTACGAAAATCGGTTTTCACGGTCCCCATTTGACATTTTTTTTGCTCTTTGAAGACGATGAAATAAGTCTTAAATGGGAAGCAGCAGTTTCTCATCCCCGATACGCCTTTTTTTTTGTCGTTTGGGGGATTTGAGGAAGTTGTTGTGAGAGGTGGCTTTCGCTCGAGTCCCCCATATCACCGCATTTTTGCCATTTGGGGTATTTGTCTTGTTTTATCAAAGTGAACAGTTTGAGGTATCAATGAAAAGAGGTTTTTGTATTTTAGCCTGTCTTTCAGCTATAAGCGGGTGTAGCTCCACCAGCGAACAGTATTTATCAGTAGAAAGAGTGAGCCCAGTAGAGGAGCGTATTTCTGCATTAGCAGAAGTGATGGTTGAAAGGGCCAATAGAGTAGAGCAGCTGAAAAAAGCCCAGTACTTAAACTTAACCGGCAATAGTTTTCAGACTTCTGAAATTGGTTACCTACCAATTCTTAATCAGCATAAAAACTTGGGAAAAAATTATATTGGAAACTTGGAGCCTTTCGTAAAAAGACTATCAGTGGTAGCTGGTATGGAGGCCCCAAGGTTTATCGGACCAAAACCCTCAATAGATATAACACTCAATATAGATACAGACTATAAAACAGTTTATTCGATGTTAGAACAGGCTGGAACATTGGCAGGCTCTAGGGCAGATGTTGTATACAAAGCAGCCGAGAACTTAATAGAAGTGAAGTACCCAACTAGATGAAAGCTAAAATATTAACCCTGCTTTCACTTGTTATTGTGGCGAACTTTTCGGTAGGTGCTGAAGAGCTAAAATACCCTTTAGAGTTCAATGAAATCAGTGATTCTGAAGACAATAAAGCTATGTTGAATGTCCTCAGGGAGTCAGGCATTAACAATCCTAAAAGGGACGACTCTAAAGTTGGTGAAGATGCCCGAATTAAAAAGGTAGGAGAAGCTGCTTTCAAATGGGGAATCAAAGAAGGCCAATACCATTACCAAATACAGTACAGTAAGGAACTCGAAAAATACGATTCAAAACTAAGTCAATTTGCCAATTTCAGCCAATTCATTGTCGATGGAAGGCTTTTATTACCTAAAGTTTCTCTTGCAGAAAGACTTTTCGAAAAAGTAGCAAATACTAAAGTTCGAGAAGTCGGGTTTTCTATAACCATAGAACAACCAGCCAAGTTGGTAAGTGCTCCACCTACTTGGAGGGATTATCTCAACTTTCATATAGATAAACCTCTTAAACCCTCCGCAGTATTTCTTCCACGGTCTTCAGTATCCGTCCGGTAATCCCACCTAGCGGTTAGTAAACTGCCATGGTAGTAGTTGCTCGATAATCGGCTCTGGCTTGC
>NZ_JANHZQ010000088.1:0-5760 GCF_041414725.1 Alteromonas sp. DY56-G5
TGAACACTCCGAATTTCACTATGCCTATTAGATCAAAGCCCCAGACTTTCGTCTAGGGCTTTTTCAACAGTCTGAAGGAGAGCGTAAGCTCTCCTTAAAATTCAATTTCAATTAAATAGCAGGTAGTCCGAATGACTATGTGGTTTACCAGCAATTATACATTATTGCTGAAGTTCACCGCTGCCAGACTCAATGTGCGCGCGCACAAACCACTGGAACTGTTCTAAATCTGCAAGTTGGCCGGTGATCATATCTTCCGATACTGGGTCAATTTCACCCAAAAGCTCTAACGCTTTTCTGTGGTCACCATTTACACCGTCATATACGGCATCCAGCGCCTTAAGGTGGTCAAGTACTAAACCTTTACCCAACTCATAATCGTTCCAGCTGCGACCTTCAACAATGGCTTTCGGTGTTCCTTTCGGTACGCCACCTAAAGTGGCAATTCGCTCTGCAATTGTGTCGGTCATTTCGCGTACCGCATCTACCTGCGGATCCAACATCTCATGCACACCGATAAAATTTGGTCCTACTACATTCCAATGAATGTGCTTCAACGTTAACTGTAAATCTAATAGTGCAACCAATCGCTGATCCAATACCTTGATTGTTTTGGCAGCAGCATCGTTATCCATTCCAGGGGCTGTAAATTTGATATTGGTGTTACTCATGATATCTCCTATTGAATGCAAATAAGTCAGCGGGATGCGAAACATCATTTAGGCCAAATAACAAAGACCTTGTGCTGACGACTTGTTGTAATAGGTGCAACAGGTATGCCGAAAACTTATATTTCTATAAGTCTTGGTTTTCGTTAAGGAAATTAGAGAAGATTAAAAAATCTTTATTTTTCAAGCCTGTAGCAATCAAGAAAATGCTACAGGCTTATGTAATAAATGCACATGGAATCAACTAAATGGAGCAGGGAGGTTAGTAAAGCTTACTACCCCAACCTAACTTTTTACGAAGTACATTGAAGTAGCTGTAGCCCTTAGGGTGAACAAGATGGAGTTTGTCTACGCTTTTGTTTATTCGAATTTCATCGCCAGGCAGCACCGGCAGAACAATATGGCTATCGCAACTCACTTGTAGCGAGTCACTATTAACCTTTGATACTTTCATCGATACCTGACTGTCAGCATCAACAACGATTGGACGGCTGCTAAGTGTGTGAGGAAACATGGGTACCAACGTAAGTGCATCTAGCTTGGGCATAATAATAGGGCCGCCCGCTGATAAAGAGTAAGCCGTTGAACCTGTAGGTGTGGCTACTATTAATCCGTCGCTGCGCTGACTGAATACAAATTGCTCATCGATGTAAATTTCAAATTCCATCATATGGGCAACTTTTCCGTGGTGAAGCACCACTTCGTTTACAGCAGAGTTGTTACTTTTAAGCTTTTCGTGTCGATAAACTTCTACTTCAAGTAAGAAGCGCTCTTCTACTACGCATTCACCGTTAAAGATAAGGTCAAGTTGTTGAACAATATCATCGGGGTGGATATCAGTTAAAAAGCCGAGATTTCCTCGGTTTACACCGACAACGTGAATGTCAAAGCGAGCGAGCACACGTGCTGCACCAAGCATGCTGCCGTCACCGCCTACCACAACGGCAAGGTCAGCCTCTTTGCCAATAGTGACAAGGTTACAGCTTTTGAAGTTTTCGGTTTCAAGTTCTTCAGCAATACTTTCCTCAACCAATAATTTACAGCCTTTTGCCAATAAATATTCGGCAAGAATGTTCAGGCTGTCGTGGGTTGCAGCGTGCTGAGGTTTTCCAATTAAAGCAACGGTTTGATAGGGCATGGAATGCTAATGTCCTTTCATTTCCAATGGTTGGACATTAGCATAGGTTTTTTGCAAAAGAAAAGCGTTAAACGGCACACAGCGCAAGGTTTAGCGATCTTCTAACCGATTATAGTCGAGAAGACCGCCTTCAATAGGATAGCGCTCGCTAGACCATTGCATTAATTTATCACTAAACGCCCAAAAGTTAGGGTTGGTTCGGCGCATGCCAACATCGTCGAGCAAGGCTTTGTAATCGGCTTCGCTTTTAATGGATTTAAGCTTCTCAATCGAAGACGTTATTTCTGAGGCATTGATATACCAGAATGCGTCAGGGTAACTGCCCAACAAACCATGAACTAGCGTGATTGAATCTTTAGAAGGCTCCCGGTTTTCCTCTTCTTCAAATAGGCTATTTACATTGTAATGCGCGCTATTTCTAAGGGCAGTGAATACATCAATGTTGTCTGGGTTTTTGTCGTCTTGAATCACAATCATGGTAGTTTCAGGCATCAACGTCGCTTGTTGAGCAGGAAGTGAATCTAAGCGCTCTAATGCTTCGAGCTGTTCAGCTGATAGCAAACGTTTATTGTAGGTTGAGGCATTCGGTTGAACCTTAGCCAAGTAATGCGATAACAATTGATAAAGTTCTTGTTGAGGATTATCTGTTTCGAACGCTATGCCAGAAGGTTGTTCGAAACTGTTGATATCACCTTCCAAATAATCGGTAAGTTCAGGGCTTGCGTTTTGATACCAATCGTCAAGAAGGTCATGGCGGGTAGTTGGAGGAAGTAGATTAAGGAAGTTCGATTCACCTTCCATGCGCAAGAAATCCATGTATAAACGGGTCAATAACTGATGGCCATAATTGCCGTAAACATCAAAGCCAGCCACAAGCAAGTAGTGAATGCGCTCTAACAAGGCATAGTCAATCACCCATGCTGTTTTAGTGGGCTGGCCAACCATCCCCTTAACAACTGTGGCATTATCGAAATGACGAAATACGGTTAAGCTGGCATTGGTATTATCGCCGTCGCCATCCCATATACTCGACACACTCAAATGCTCTTCATTTTTGAATTCATTGTTCAAAAAGGTGGTTCTTGCACGCATATATTCGCCTTGGCGCTTAGCGTATTTAACCCAGTTTACCGCAAGGGCTGAGCTATCTTTTTCAGCGGGAAGGTGGAGGTTTTCTTTTTGAGAAGCGTAAAAAGCATTTACTTTTTCAGAGGCTGCAATGTCTGGGTCGACAAAGAACACCCAGAATCGATCGTTAATGACGTTAAGCGCGACTTGTCCTCTGCACACGGGACCTTTGATATAACCCATAATGGTGTTTTGCGCGCGCTCAAGCATAAATCGATAACGACTTTCTACTGGCAATAAGGTAAAGGCCGTTAATGGGTTGGCCGCCACTTGGGGTTTGTATGATGGCAATGTTTCTACAGAAAATTCTGCGTCGACAAACCACGATTGCCATTTTTCCATCAGTGTTTTATTAATGGCGTAAGCTTGATGTGTTTTACTCACGATAGTTGAATGCACTGGCTGTAGACGATAGTAAACGCGCTCGACCTCTGGATCGTCGAAGGGTCTGCGAGTAGCAATAATATCTAACGCTTGTCCGGGTGGTGTGCGCGAGCGCACTAGCTTAAAAAACTGAGGCGTTTTACCTTTTTCTGAAATATCTTCGAAATAGAGGTGAGACGTAAACAAGTGTTCGTAAATATAACGTGCGGAAAGCTGCATCTTGTTGCTATCCCCATTAAGCCACACTTCCAAACCAGTTATGTTCTCATTCAGTTCTTGTGAGAGCGCTTTGGGTAAAGGTAACGGCGCACCATGGTTTAACCACTGAATGAGTGTAGAGTGCTCTGCATCCGACAGGGCTGGCAGTGCGTAGGGCATGCCTCCCAGGGGCTGGCCTGCTATGTACCCGCCCATTTCATCTATTGTTGGGCATTGGTTTTGTCGATTTAAGCTTATATCGAAATTGTCACCTAAATGAGCGGTGTTGGGCAAAGGGTGCTGTTTTTTTAGCAAAAGCATTTGCGCTAGCACCGAAGATTGGGTCGGCGAAGCGTTAGGTTTTTCTTTCGATTCGAGCACGTCGAAAAAGCCACGCTTTCGCCATGCGTCTACGTTGTGGGCGTCGAGAAACATTCTATTGGGTTGGGCAGCGGTGAGTCGTGTCCCTTCATAGACTTTTTCTTTGTTAGCACCTCTGGCTATACCCTCTGGAGATGACATCTTTAGTTGGCATGGCGCATCGTAACAGGCGTGGCAGACAACACAGCGCTGCGTTAGCACTGGGTTTACTTGTGTGTCAAAGAAATTGTCGGGCAAATTCTCCATGGCGGGCATGACGTTGTTTGATGAAAGTAAAGGAGCGTCAGGTTTCGGCCATTGCCATATCGCTATAGCGATAATTGCTATAAGCAACGAAATCATACCGAGTTTCTTCATAATCGTAGTCCACAGAAAAGTTCTAATCAGTTTATCACTCATTTCACGTACGGTGATGTTAATAATTAACCATTAACTCTTGGCAATGGAAACAACCACGCATTTGTATGTATTTGGAGGAAAGCTGGAGAGGTAGTGGGGCGGTAACATTATTTTTACATTGTCATTGCTTTGGGCGTTGTACTAGGTATGCTGATGAAAAGAATTCGCAGCGAGGGAAACATGTCTCATCAAATTATTCTGCCAAGAGTGATGCACATAGGGAAAGGGGCGAGTCAGCGGGTTGCTGAAACGCTAAAAGGACTCAACTGCCATAAACCTTTACTGGTTACCGATAAGGTAATGGTTGAGTTGGGATATAGTGCTGCCATAGTACAGGTGCTGGAAGAGGCAGGAATAAGAGCCGATGTATTTTCAGATACGGTGCCAGAGCCCACGGTGAGGTCTATTTATCGCGGTGTGGATGCGTTCAAAACCCACGCTTATGACAGCATCATTGCTTTAGGTGGTGGAAGCCCCATCGATAGCGCAAAAGCCATCGCTATTTTGGGTAAGTACGGCGGCGAAATGCGAGACTACAAATTCCCGCGGGTTTTAGATGAAGCGGGACTGCCGATCATTGCTATTCCCACAACAGCGGGAACGGGCTCAGAAGCAACGCGATTTACCATTATCACCGACGAAGATACCACAGAAAAAATGTTGTGTGTTGGTTTAGGGTTTATGCCAACGGCAGCCTTGGTCGATTATTCATTAACGCAAAGTTTGCCTGCCCGCGTGACAGCCGATACAGGCATTGATGCGCTTACTCACGCTATTGAAGCGTTTGTTAGCCGCAAAGCCAATTTTTACAGTGATGCACAGGCGTTATCAGCCATGGCGTTAATTGCGCCTAATCTACGCACTGTATTTGCAGACCCAACAAATGAAACGGCGAGAGAATCAATGATGCTGGGCTCAACGCTCGCGGGCATTGCCTTTTCAAATGCTTCAGTGGCCCTTGTTCATGGAATGAGCCGGCCTATCGGTGCAGCGTTCCACGTGCCTCACGGATTGTCGAATGCCATGTTGTTGCCCGCGGTTACCGCCTTTTCTATTCCAAGTGCATCAGTGCGTTATGCACAATGTGCTCGCGCCATGGGTGTTGCTACGCAAAGTGACTCAGATGAGGTGGCGAATCAAAAGCTTATCAACGAACTAAAAGCACTGAATGCAGATTTGCAGGTACCTACGCCTGCCGACTTCGGTATTGATAAAGAGGCATTTTTTGCATCGACTTCAACAATGGCAGAACAAGCTCTGGCATCAGGCTCACCCGGTAATAATCCACGTGTACCTACCATTGAAGAAATGGTTGCCATTTATGTATCTCTTTGGGAATAGCGTTTTTGCGAAAACATTAAACGAAAAAAAGACTGCTCATTGCAGTCTCAGACTGTTGAAAAAGCCCTAGACGAAAGTCTGGGGCTTTGATCTAATAGGCATAGTGAAATTCGGAGTGTTCAC
>NZ_JANHZQ010000089.1:0-5685 GCF_041414725.1 Alteromonas sp. DY56-G5
TAATTATGGCTCTGGCTGAAAAGTTAACCCACGAAAATGCGGGGGCTAGCACTTTTACAGGGAGTCATTGTGTCTAGGCGTCATTTACTTACAGCATTAAAATGTAGATTAAACCGTGACACTCCAGCATCAAGGTTGTTTCGCTAGGTAGTATTTACAGCTTGCTTTTTCGGAAGTTTCAATGGCTTTAGCAACGTGCATTTCATCAACATAGCAACGCCAACATTTAACATCACCAGTCTTCTAAACTCTCTCTTTTATCCAGCATTACCGTTAACATCTGGCATTTCGCACGGGGTTGCTTTATCTTAAATTCAATAATTTAAACACGCGGTCTATTTAGCTAGTGGTGGCAGCAAGGCTGCATACTTTTCTTTGTACGCCTAACAAAACGCTGTTGGCACTCCCTTCGGTCGCTGGGACGCTAACATGTGGGCTGCTCACTTCGTTCGGATTTTAGCCCACAAGCCTGCGCCCCTTATTTAAAAGTTAGTTTCCACGGAAATTTGGAAATATGAAAAAAGAAACCAGAGAAAATACTCAATGGATTACAAATATTTTGACGAGTATAGGTGTGATAGTCGCGATATTTTTCTCATTTTATAATACCAAATACAAGCCCAACGAAGCACATTTGCAGATATCAGAATCATATTTGAATGAACATCGAAAAGTCGTTGCATACAATGGAGGGCAAGGATTGTGTTTGGATTTCTCGATTCACTACCCAGACACTTTAAAACAAGCCTATTTATTTGCGAATTATGAAGAGACTTCTTTAACAAACGTAGAGGTAGTATGCGATGAACAAAACTTATGCAACCAGTCTATTCCACGATATAAATTCGCGTACTTAGATGGAAGCTGTCAGGAAGGAAATTGCACTGCGTTCATTGGTACATTAAAACCAAATGAATCAGTTGCATTTATATTCGAAGATATAATCGATAAAGAGGTGAGTATCTCTTGTGTAGATCAGCGGGTATTCAGTGAAAACTAACAAGGCGCTTAACTCGTTCCCTTCGGTCACTGGGACAGTAACGCGGCGGCGCTTCGCGATTATGCCGCTACGTCACTGCCCGTTAGCTTAGCGTTAGCTGCTCTCAATATATGCCCCAAAAGGAATCTAATTGTGAACAAAAATAAATGGAAGGTACTTAATGAGCCATTTGTACTGTGGTTTTTATCTTCTGTCCTAATTGGATTTATTTCGTGGCAATACACTGAAGTGCAAAAAAATTCTGCCGAAAAAAAGGTACAAGCAAGAGTGCTTAAAAAAGCTCGTTTGGAACTGCGTCTTCTACTTCAAGATATTGAGTTAGGAGCTAGCCTAAAAGATAAAACTACTGCTAGTCATCTAACAGGGACGGTAACTTTGATGCAATACAATGCATTAAACGAATCTAATCAATTTTACGTGGCTACATTGCAAAATATTATGTTAGAGATTGATTCAAGAACAGATAGTAGAGGCTTGGAGCTATATCAAAGACGTATCTTCGAGCATTTGAAAGTAATCTCCCTATCTATTCATCGGGTAATAACTTTTTCCACAAAACCTAGTGACCTTGTCTGGAATAGACTTTCAGATGCAGAAAAGGAAAATTTAGGCAGCCTTGTATTGCTTACAAAAGAAATAAACGAATACTATGAAGTACTTGGTACGAGTAGCTAACAAAGCGCTCAGCTCGCTCCCTTCGGTTACTGGGACACATACACGCGGCGGCTTCGCCATTTTCGCCGCATGTTTGCGCCCGTTAGCCTACCGTCAGCAGCAAGAATGAAAAGCATACTTTATTTCGCTGTTTTAATTGTATCTTTTGGACCATCCGTGATTTTGTTAACCCTCGGGGTTATATTTAGTCCCGCTTGGCTCTACAGTCTGTTCGAAAGCCAAATGGCAACAATGGTTCCATTTCTAATGGTAGTAGCTGGACTTTTAGGCTTTTGGGGCATGCTTGCACTTAACAATCTAACGCTTTATCCATATAAAACAGATACTCCGCCCAAACGATTAATTGTTTTTCTATCTTTAGGCTGTATAGCTTCATTAACTGCAACTATTTTTGCAGCTTATATGGATTGGCTTTTGGCTATTGCTATGTTTCTTCCAATTCCAGTAACGGCTTGCCTTACATATCGCAATAGAGCATATTTTTATAAGCAGGTTCGCAGCTAACAAACAACTGTTGGCGTTCGCTGGGACGCTTACACGCGAGGCGACTTCATTATTATGCCCCCGTGCCAGCGCCCCTTATTTAAAACTTATGCACAAGGAAGTATTGAATGAAACATAAGATTGTTTGTTCACTATTCTCAATAGCCATTTTTACTTCGGGACTATTTCTCGGCGCATATATCAGTACGTCGGCGGGCGCTAGTTCGAACTCTACAGAGTTATATAACAGCATTATTCATCTTTCTTCTGTTCATCAACAAATAGAAAATGGTGAATTAGAAAACGCAAAACAAGCCATCTGTAGTTTCGTCAGAACACGCATCGAATTACTAGAGCTTGGCCATCAAATTCTTAACGAGAATAGGGCCAAGGAAGTAATGGTTCTAAAACAAAGTATGGAGAAAATATTTTCAAACACATCGCCAGCCAGCACTTCGTTAGCTGAAACTTGTATTTAACGAGGCGCTTAACGCGTTCCCTCTGGTTACTGGGACAGTAACGCAGCGACACTTCGTAAATATGTCGCTACGTCACTGCCCCAAAGCTTAGCGTTATATCGCGGGATAGTTCGATGGAAGATAAGGATTTAGTTATTTACGATGGGGTGTGTAACTTCTGTAATGGAGCAGTTGCCTTTATTTTGAAGCGCGACAAAACTGAACGTTTTATATTCTCACCAATGCAATCAGAATATGCTCAAGAAGTTATCGAACGTTACAAAGTTGATACTGTAGGTGTTGATACTTTTATGTTGGTTAAGAACGGAAACGTTTTTCTTTGGTCTGACGCTGCACTAGAAATCGCAAAAGACTTAACTGGGTTCTGGTTTTTATTCGGTGTAACTAAAATCTTGCCGCGTTCTTTTAGAGATTTCTTCTACAGAATTTTTGCCCGCAACCGTATTAAGCTTTTCGGTGGTACAAAGCATTGTCAAATACCCGATAGAAAGGTCTTAGGGAGGTTCAGAGGTCTTGCGATGTAACAAACAAATAAAGCCGTTCCCGTTGGTCACTAGAAGGCATATATGCGGGGCCGCTTCGCCATTATGCTCAGCGCATATGCGCCTCTTAGCTTAATGTTAGAAGCTTCTGAGAAATCAATGGCTAAATCAGAAATAAGACGATTCTTAAAAGAGATCCGCACTAAGTTTCCTGACGTTGTGCCTCTTATGGAAAAACATGAGAGTTGGGCGCTTACATTTCTAATGGGAGAGTTTGCAAATTTGACGACTATTTTGTTAAACCAAGGCGACTTAGAAGAAGCACTTGAGCAGTTGCATTACATGAGCGAGAAACTAGATACTGCAACCGAAGCAGAATTCGAGTACATAGATGTATATTATACAGAGCACTTATTCTGGAAAGGTACCAAAGAAGGTATTGAACGTGGCTGGCCTCTCGTCCCAGATAATCTCAAAAAACTGTACTTGGACTTTCATGGTAAACCACCTAGGGTAGTGGTTTAGATAAGGTTGAGGGAAGTACAATTTTACAAAGTACGATTGATGGCTTTTGTGAAACTCAGCGCTCTAAAGATGTCTTTAAAAAATTAAAACGTTTTATATCCAATAAAGCGATTAAAATGTCTGGTGTTCTATTTTTCCCTGAGGCTTACGATAATCTGAGAAATGGTTGGCGATTAACCCCAATTCTAACTGGTGTGCCTGAGTTAGATGTTAAGCTTGAACCTTACAATTAAGAGTGTTTTAAACATAACAAACGCTTTAACCAAGGGACGAAAAACAGCAGGCTTGCGCTCCTTCGTCGCTAATTTTAGCCTGCTATTTTGCGCCAGTTTAGCTAGGCGTTATGCATCAAGGTAAATAATGAATCGAGCGCCCTTCTCAAAAGAACCAGTTAACCTATTTATTCTTTTAAAGATGGCCTACACCGATTCTTTGGGGGCCAATGTGCTGAACTGGCATCTGAGCAGACTGCTCAAGCAACTATTTTAAAATTGGAGCTAACTATTCGTTTTCTCCATTCAAAAGTAAGTTATTTGGAAAATGCGTAAACTAATTCCAAGACAGACACTTCAAAGTACTAGACCTAGTCTAACTTTATAAAACGCGTTCTCTAAGTTAAAAGTCAAGGAGACAATATGCATCTCGCTCAATTGAATATTGGAAAAGTCAGGTTTAACTTAGAGGCCCCCGAAATGGCGGACTTTGTAAATAACTTAGACCCTATCAACGCCATTGCTGAACAAAGTCCAGGATTTATCTGGCGTTTGAAAGACGAATCAGGTGATGCCACTAACATAGAGGTAGAAAATAACCCAGATATCATTGTTAACATGTCTGTTTGGGAAAGCGTAGAGTCCCTTAAGAACTTCATGTTCAAGACGCATCACATTGATTTCCTTAAGCGTAAAAAAAAGTGGTTTTTGCCCTTAAGCGAAGCATCTTATGTGCTTTGGTGGATACCGAAGGGTCATATTCCAACCCTTCAGGAAGCTATCACTAAATTAGACCATCTTCGGGAAAATGGAGAATCTCAGGATGCATTTAGTTTGAAAAGTAGTTACCCCAAGCCTGAGTTGGAGAATCATTGATGTTTCCAAGGTCAGAAGGCACACTAGTAAGGAGCTCGAACTGGCCGTTGAAATACGTAAGCACGGATCCCGACACGTAGATTCTAATTTTCGCACACGAGTCTCACATCTTAGATGGCTGCCGTGTTCTCTATTAGATAGTTTAATAAGAAAGGATATTTTATGAACTTATCGTTTTTACTTGTACTTTTTATCTCTTTTTTCACAATAAATATCCTACCTTGGGTTCTAGCACTTATATCTAAAAAGGCTTCTGGTAATAACAAGGTCATCTGGTTCTTGATGTCGTTTTTATTATCATGGCTAGGCTTTATCGTTTATTACTATCTTGTGATTAAGCCAGAATGGAAAGCTGAGTTAGAAAGAAAAAAATCAAAAAGAATACTCAGAAATGAAAATGGAATGCCTATTAAAATGTATGAGCAATCTTAAGGTTAAAATTGACACGCATTTTATCAACGTTTATATGTAGATGAACACTAGTGATAGCCTAAATCTATATTTTGAAAATTTACGAAGGAACGACAATGCCTATAAAAAAATGGACTTTACAATACCTAGTCGCATTTCCCTTGCTGGCCACTATTTTTGCCAGTGTTCAATACTTTAAAGGCCAGTCTTTTTCCTACTCTCTTGAATTCGGTGTTACATGGGCTTTTATATCTATTTCTATATTTGCAGCTCGCCGCATTTACAATTTTAAAAAGCGGATCCATTGCGAAATATGCAACGATATACAAAATCATAAGACCATTGAATAATTGAGCGCGCTATTTCAGTTGAGTACTCAACCTTAATTTCATGTTAAAAAAACGGGTAAAAAAATGAAAACACAAACCTTACTTATCTATTTTTTCTTTTCCTTGCTAGTCTCTTTGACGTGGTCAAGCAAATTCACACAACCCAGTTAAGCCGCTTTTCCTAAATTTGCCATATCAGCCTCATATTGATTT